>JAHEAK010000052.1:0-14202 GCA_024642805.1 Kofleriaceae bacterium
TGCCATTGCACTCCTATGTCCTCTCCTATGGTGGCGTCGTTGGTCTGGCGTGGTCTCGCGTTCTCTCGTCCGTGGTGCAGGTCGCCTTCACATTGGCAGCCTTGCACTGGTTGGATGGGCTCGTGGGCCCAGCGCTCGGTGTCTTTGCTGGAGCACTGGTCGAGCTCGTCCTTCTGGCATGGATGACACGTCGTGTAGGGCCAGCGCCAGCGATTCGATCGCGAGTAGCAAGCGAGTGGCGGCTCGATGTCAATGACGCCTCGGCAGCCCTGGTCATCAATGCGGCAGTATTCGCGACGGTGCGAATCGATGCCTTGGTGCTGGCCAGGATTTCACCCTTGGCGGTCGTCGCTAGCTACTGTGTCGCCGGCAGAATCGTCGACCAAAGCTATGTGCTCGCCAAGCAAGTGAGCTCGGGACTCTTGCCGTTGCTTCGCGACGGCAGCGAGCGGGCTAGAGCGCTCGAGATCGGAACCACGCTGCTCACCGGCCTGGTCGCACCCGGCATGATCGCCCTGGCCCTACTGGGTGGCCCACTGCTTGCTGTCTGGGCGGGGGCTGCGGGCGCTTCCGAAATCGCCAGGGTGTCAGTTGCCTTGCTCGGCATCGCCGCAGTCGCTTCGGCCTTTGGCGATATGGCTTGTTCCATGCTCACGCACACGGCGAAATCCCCCTGGTCTGGTGCCCTTCCCATTGGCAGCGGCGCGATCGTCAATGTGGGACTGACCTTGGGTTTAGCGCCGAGCTACGGCTATGGGGCTGCCGCCGCTGGCACGATCGCTGGCGTGCTGACCACGACGAGTTACGTCTGGTATCGCATGATGCGAGAGGATCTAGCCTGTGCCAGCCAGTTGATGATTCTACTCAAGAGGCTCGTTGTCACAGCTTCTGCGAGCGCTCTGCTTGCTGTTCTGTGTCTGCCACTACCGGCGACGCTGCCATGGGCATTGCTCAGCTGTGGTCTGGTCGTGATCGTCGGTCTGGGAGTTGCGCTCTGGTCTGGATGGCCACGTCTGCGCACCAGGTCGGCAAGCGAGGAGGTGGCATGCCCTGTCGCTTCGAGCACGAGCCGCAATGGCCATGTGGGCTGTCACGCACCCTGTTAGAGGGTCTGTTTGGCCTGCTGTGTGCACAACTGCTCAACATTATGTGCTCAGTAGCTTCCAGGCGTCTCACAGCGAGACTTGCCTCCATTATCGCTCTCATCTTGAGTCAGTTGCTGCTGCTGGTGGCGTGCGGCGGCATCCCACAAGCACCGATGCAGCCGGATCTCGCTGGCTTTGACGACTCTGCCACCGAAGCACTGCCAGGTCTCGCCGACAACGAGCCGCCTCAGGATCTCTTGCATCCCGGCGACCTGCTCGACATCGAAGTCATCGGTGAGAGCACATGGCGCGGAGAATCGATTCGTCTCGGGCAAGGAGGCGCCGTGTCCATACCGGTCGTCGGCAGCGTACAAGTGGCGGGTATGAGTTTGGCAGACGCCACGGTGGCCATGACCGAAGCCGCTCGTCGTTTCGAATTGCAAGCGGTGGTCACGGCCTTTCTTCGTGAACCGACTGGCAGAACATTCTCGGTCAATGGCGCGGTGGTCAACCCTGGCGTCTACACCATGTTCACGCCAGTACGAGTCTCGGAAGCCCTGGCGCGCGCGGGCGGTGGACTTCACAGCATCGTCGACGGTGAACTCGTCGAGCAAGCCGATGTCGATGCCGGCAAGCTGATTCGCAACGGGCAGCTCATCCCTGTGAGTTTCTCGCGTGCGTTGCAAGGCGATGCGCACCACGATGCCTACGTGTATCCGGGGGACGTTCTCTACGTACCGAGCTCGAGAGCCCGCCGCATCTCGGTTCTCGGCGAGGTTGGCAAACCCACAGTGGTCGCCTATCGCGAGGGCATCCGACTCACCGAGGCGCTGGCAAGGGCAGGGGGCCTCAGTGGAGATGCCGACGGCGGTGACGTGCGCATCGTGCGCGGCGGTTTGGCGACGCCCAAGATCTATACCGCGAGCATCGACGATCTGATGGCAGGCAAAGGACGCGATGTCGTGCTCGCTCCCGGCGACGTTGTCTTCGTCACCGAACACTGGTTTGCCAGTGCGACGGACGTCATTCGACGGCTGACCCCCGTCCTGGCGGCGGCGGCCGCAACCACTGTATTGGGCAAGTAGCCGTGGTCGATTTCAACTCCCAGCAGCCATTCACGACCGCCGAGAAGGCCTTCGACGCCGGCACGCCAATCGACCTGCAACGCCTCTTCGGAGTCTTTTGGCGAGTCCGATACTGGCTCGTTGGCCTTGTCATCTGTTCCTTTGTCTCAGGCGTGTACATCGCCAAGACCTTTGTACCGGTAACTTTCTCTGCGACCTCGGCCCTGGTCTGGGAGCCGCGCGACAAGGGGCTAGACCCGGCTGAACACGAGCGACGCCTTCGTACGATCGTGGAGACGGTCAAGATCCCCAAGAATCTGGCGTTGACGAGAGAACGCCAGGGCAGCGCCATGTCGCTCGAGCAGCTCGCGCGTCGACTCTCGGTCACCGTGCGACCCGATTCCAGTCTGATTCATATCACGGGACAGGGCGTCAGCGCACAAGAAGCCAAGTCGTTCGCTGATGAAGTCGTCCATGTGCTCATCGAGAGCGACACGGCGGGCTACATTGCTGAACTCGAGGAAGAGGAGACACGCCTCGTGGGTCTTCTCGAGATTGCTCGCAGCGAAGCGGTGAAGTCCCGCGCTCTCTATGACGAATTTCGCGGCGAAAACGGCATCATCTACCTTCCCTCCGACCGGGACCAGCAAGTTGAGCAAGTACGTAGCCTGGGCCAGGCCGCCTGGCTTGCCCGTGTCGAGGCTCGAGCCCAGGGCATGCGCGCGGAAACCCTGACCAAGGCCAAGGGCAAGTTATCGCCCTCCGTGCTTCTCTCCGAGCATGAGCTCGATGCTGCCAAGCAACGGCAGGCGGACCTACAAGCGGAATTGGAAAGCCTGCGCGCTTCTCTCAGTCCCGATCACCCGCGCATCTTGACGCTCATGGCTCAGGTGCAACAGCTCTCCGAGAGCGGATCGTCGCTCAAGCCGGTGGTCGACGCCCGCATCCTTGGTCGCCATCCGCAGCTCGATACCATCGAGGCTAGCGCGACGACGGCCTCTGCCGATCGAGATGCAGCGGAGATGCGGCACGACACGCTAGCGGACCTGCAGGGCCAGGCCAACGCTCGCCTGGAGGAGCTCAACAAGATCGAAGGGCGCGCCAAAGAGCTCTATGCCACGGTCTCCCGCACCGAGGAGCGTGTCGTGCACTTCGAGGAACGCATCGCCCTGATTCGAGATGAGCTGGCAGCACCCGCGATGGCGCTGGTCGTCTTGTCGGAGGCGAACCTTCCCTTGTACCCGACCTCCTCAAAGCGACGAATGGTTGCGATGGCGGTTCCGGTCGTCACCGTCGTGCTCGTTTGCAGCTTCATCCTGGCTCTGTCGAATCGCGGTCTGCGTGCTCACACGGCCAGAGAAATCGCCTACTGGTCTCGACTTCCCGTGATTGCGTACAGCCAATGGCCAGACGCCAAGTCCGAGCACGACACGCCCGAGTACATGCTGATGAGGTCGGTGGTAGTGGGCGGCACGACCATCCTGGTGCCGATGGACGCCTCGCTCGGCCCCGTCACCCAAGAACTGGGGCACCTGGCTAGCGCTGACTCAACTCGAGACGCACAACAATCTCGCCCTGAGACCTTTCTCGAAGTGGAACGCACGAGCGACCTGGCCCTGCTACGCAAGCGCGTTCGCCTCGCAGACCGAGTCGTCATCGTGGTGCGCGCGGGAGGCCACTCTGTCTTTGAACTGCGCAACTTGTGTACGCGACTGGGGCGCAACCAGGGGATGGCCATTTGTGTAACCGGCGTTGGTTCGCACCTTGCAAACTTTGCTCAACAAGCAGGCGACGTGGAGACCTACTTCAGCGCCGCGAGCTAACCCGCTTGTTCCAGCCGAGACCCAAGGAAACATCATGATCACACTAACGACTTCCACCACAGTCGCCATGCGGCGGCGGCGCCGAAGGAGCACCGCATTCGCTGTTCGCGTCAACGAGGGACGCCTCGCCCTTTCTGGATTCGCACGTCGACTCACCGACATCGTCGGAGCCTCCCTCGGCTTGTTACTGCTCGCACCCGTGCTGGTGACAGCGGCCATTGCCATCAAGCTCAGCAGTCGTGGCAAGGTCCTGTACTGGCAAGAGCGCGTCGGTCATCTGGGACGCCGCTTCAACATGCCCAAGTTCCGATCGATGCGAGTCGGCGCAGACGCGCAAAAGACCGCCCTCGCGGCTGCATCTGGGCAAGCCATGAGCGGCGTCCGCTTCAAGCTAAAGCGCGATCCTCGTGTCACCAGCGTGGGACGCGTGCTTCGCCGATTTAGCATAGATGAAATGCCTCAGCTGTGGAGCGTTCTTCGAGGCGACATGACACTCATCGGTCCGCGTCCTGCCGTGCCCCGAGAAGTCGAGCTCTATGAAGGACTGGCGCACCGACGTCTGGAAGTGAAGCCAGGGCTCACATGCCTGTGGCAAATCGGCGGGCGCAGCGACCTGTCCTTTGAAGAACAGGTCCTGCTCGATCTCAGCTACATCGACAGAGGCAGCTTCGCGGGTGACATCTCGATCCTTCTCAGAACTGTGCCAGCCGTTCTCTCTGGCCGAGGCGCCTACTGATATGCTGGCCTTCATTCTACGCTCTCCGACGAATCCCGAATCTGCGCTCTACGCGATAGCAGGGCGGACCCTACTCGAAAGGCAGCTCGGATGGCTGTACGACTCCGGAGTCGACGAAGTCTTCCTAGAGCTCGGTGCGGAGAGCATCGACGTCGACATCATGCGTTGGCTGCAGCGCTCTCCGCTGGGCTTGCGCGTGCGCCCCGTCCAAGCGGGAGCCAGTCTCAATGAGCTCGAGGCCCTTGCCACAGCGGCGGGCGTGACAACAGAAGGTCCGGTCGTTTCTCTTGTCAGCAGCACCATCGCGCGAGTGGACCTGAGCCAGTACTTTGGAAGCGCGGTGGATGGCGGGGTGCGCCTGGAACTTGTCTCGGCTGGGCTGGGGCTGGCAGCGGCGGAGGTCGTGATTTCGCGCATCGGTCAACATCCGACCCGTGTCTTGGAAGCAGAAGGATGGGGCGCACAGCTGAAGACGCCCGCAGACGCCATGGTTATCAGCTCTGCCCTGCTCAAGTGCGGGGGCAAACTCGGAGATTTCAGCATTTCGATTCCCGGTACCGAGCGGTCGCCAGGGGTGTGGGTGGCAAGGGGCGCGCGAATCTCCAGCGACGCTGTTCTGCGCGCGCCTCTCTATGTCGGCTACGGCTCCTGGATCCGGGCAGGCGCTACCGTCGGGCCCAACTGCCAGATCGGAGAGAACGTCGTCGTTATGCACGATGCAAAGACTACGAACCTGGTGGTTCCAAATGACGCGATCGTCGACCACACGGGCGTCCATCTCGTGCGGGCTCAAGATGCGCGTAGCTCGCGTGGGGCAATGACACTTGCCCTGCTACTGCCGCTTCTCGCCACGTTGGAAGTGGCTCGTCGACTCAAAGGCGTGCTGTGGGGATAGGGCAGTCAGGTTGAAGGTACAGACCATGATCAGACTCATTGCTCTCGTTGCCGGCCTCCTGGTGAGCACGAGCAAACTTTCTGCTGCTCCCTTTACCGAGTGCCCTGCCAAGGCCTTTCTCGTGCAAGACACGACCGCGCGACTCCATGGTGTCAATCTTGCGACCGGCCTCGAGCAGCTCGCCGTGAGCGGGCTGCCGAATATCGATTTCTTCGTTGGCGACGTGTCGCCGGCGCGCTTCAGGATTACAAGCAGTCGTGGCTGCAAGCCAAGAGGCGGCTTTGGCGACGAAACGCAGGCGAGGGCATTGCGATCCGATAGTCGCAGTCAGGGCGATCGCACCCGACGAGATCGCTTGCACGGGGAGCAGTGGCACCGGCGTTGTGTGGCGATCCGAGAAACATGATGGAAACTCTTCAGCAACGGGAACCGACACTGCTCGACATGGTAGGAGGCCTCTCTGCCCACGCGCGGCCCATGCGCATCGTCGTCCTGTCGAACCTCTATCCGCCCGATGTTCTCGGAGGCTACGAGTTACTGGCGCGCGACCTCGTCGACCTCTTGCGGCAGAGAGGTCATCAGGTCAGCGTCATCACCACCGGTACCGAGGACGGTGTCGAGCATGTGCATCGGTCGCTGGTCCTGGCCCGCCCTTTCGGGGATGTTGCCAAGAGCGATCGCATTCGACACACGGCAGCCTACGCATACAACGTCGCGTCCACCCGTCGCTTCCTGCGATCTTCGCCTCGACCGGATGCCGTGCTGGTGATGAGCCTGCGCAGGCTTGGACTCGGAGCGCTGCACGCGTTCGCCCAGGCGGGCATTCCGCTGGTCGTGACCGTTAACGACGACTGGCCGGCCTTTTTCGCAGAGCGGCCACCGCAGAGCCTTCGGGACCTACCGCGCTGGGCCCTGGACCGCACGCTTGCCCGGGTGCGCTGGCTCCGCACACTGCCGATGCAGACGGTCGTGTATCTGTCAGGAGCCGTGCGTGATCACGTTCTTGCCACAGGCGTCGATCTGCCACCGGGACGTGTGCTGCCACAAGGCGTCGATCTGCGCGTGTTCCATCCCAGACAACATAGGCCCATGGCGGCCAGGCCCAGGCTGCTCTTCGTGGGCAGACTGCATCCGAGCAAGGCCCCCGAAGTCGCTCTCGAGACCCTGGCGGCACTGCGTGAGCGGGGCGTCTTGGCCGAGCTTCTCATGGCTGGCGAGCCGCACGACTCACGCTACGGTCAGTCGCTGTGTGCGCTGGCCACCCGTCTTGGAATCGACGATCAGGTTTCGTGGCTCGGTCGGGTACCACGCGACCAACTACCCGAGCTGTATCGCGGCGCGGACCTCCTGCTCTTTGCATCTACCCTCAGTCACGAAGGCCAGGGACTCACCTACCTCGAGGCCATGGCTTGTGGGCTGCCTGTCGTTGCCTACCCAAGTGGTGGCGCCCGAGAGTTTCTCGACCGACACCCAGCAGCCGAGCGCGTCGATCGCCTCGACGGCCATTCCTTTGCCGACGCCGTGCAGCGTCTCACCCGCGATGCAGTACATCAGCAGCGCCTGGTCGAGACCGGCCTGGAGGTCGTGCGCACGCACGCATGTCTTGACACCTACGTTGCCGCGCTGGAGAACGAATGTATGCGCGTTGCAGGCTGAGGTAGTCAGGCCAGCGGCCACCTTGCGTGCTCAGCGCCAGTGTCCAGCCTGTATCGGATTGAGCATAGGAGTCTCATTCTGAAGCAGAGAGTCTCGGGCGCCGAGGCCTCAGGCCCCTGGCGCCGGGCAAAGAGCTGGAATGCAATCTGCACCGTCTCGGCGCATGTCCTCAACTACCAACAACGAAATAGTCAGTGACGCGTTCTCCGTGTCCCCGCCGACCACGACGGCCCACGACCAGCACAAACGCGGTGTACACGACTTCTATGGCGGACTGCACAATGAACGCCTCTATCAGGGCATACCCATGCTCTGCGTGCATGGCTTGCACGAGCTTGTCGCCGACAAGCTCGATCAACAGCTCGGCGGTGCCAGAGGCAAGGTCTTGGACATCGGCTGCGGGCAAGGAGCGCTGGCCCTGCGCCTGGCGCAGCGTGGGCATGATGTGCACGCCGTCGACGAAGTGGATGCTTGTCGCTGCAAAGAGAGTATTCAATTTCATCGCGGGCGCGCCGAAGAGGTCAGCGTCGACCAAGAGTACGACGCCATCTTGTTCATCGAAGTCGCCGAGCACCTGAGCGATCCGTGGAGCGTGATGGAGGCGTCGTGGCGTGGCCTGAAGCCAGGCGGCATCCTGTGCTTCAGTACCCCCAATGTCGACTCGCTCTTCAGTCGAGCCTGGTTCCTGATGACGGGTCGACACTGGTACTTTGAAGAGCAGAACCTGCGGCAGGATGGCCACCAGACACCGATCCACGATTTCCAGGTGCGCTTTCACCTCGAACGTCTCGGCTTCCAATTGCTGGAACGGGCGGCTCCTGCTGATCGAAGGGTTGCCATGGGCGCCACCTTTCGATCGCTGCTGGCACTTGCACGACGCTATGCTTCTGTGAAGAAGCAGCCCGAGCTGGCGGGACCGGTGTCGCTGTATATTGCCCGCAAGCCGCTCTAGCGGATCCTTGCTTTGTCTCAATCCCAGACGATCGATACAGCTAGGCCGAGTCAAACACGCTCAGTTCGAGAATCGCGGTCCGCCAGCGCGCACAAGACTTGGCTGGCTGTTTGCACTACCCCATGGCATGAAAGAGCAGCTACATCTGGCAATTCCGGTTCTCGGTAGTGACCGCGGGCAGAGTGGAATTGGCCACTACGTTCGAAGCGTTGTTCCTGTCATCGCACGCAGCCTGGAGACGAGCGGCGGCAGAATCACCATTCTGGCCAACCGCCGGGAGATGGAGGCATACGCAGATGCCTTGCGTTCGCCGGTCATCTCCGTGCGCATGGTGCCCGACTTGCCGCCTGCGCTCGAGGCCGCCTATCACCTGGTACAGGTTGGACGCATCGCCAAGGAGGTCGGTGCCAACTGCCTCTTGCTGCTCGCTGGAAATCGCCGCCTCGTTGCCAGGTGCCAGATGCCATGCGTCACCGTCGTGCATGACCTCGCGCAGCTAGAGGTCAGCGGGAAATACGATGCCTTGCGAATGTTGTACGTGTCTCGGCTTCTTTTGCGATTGCTGCGCCGGGTCACCACTTTGGTTGCCGTGAGTGGAACCACCAGAAAGCGCTTGGTGGAAGCGCTCTCCATGGCAAGCGAGGACGTGCGAGTGATTCACAATGGTATCGACCACAGCCGATTTCGCTTCGAGGCCTCGATGAGCGCGCCGCCCATGTCTTCGGAAATCCAAGAAGGCGTGCCTTACATCCTGTATTCCTCGCGACTGGAGCACCCAGGCAAGAATCACGAGCGCCTATTGCGTGCCTTTGCCGCCAGCGAGCTGCGAACCCAATACCAGCTGGTCTTCGCCGGCAAAGACTGGGGCGCGCAAGCGCATCTCGAAGCGGTCGCCAGCCGCGTGGGAATCCGCGACCGCGTGCGATTTCTCGGTTACGTATCCGATGAGATCTTGCCGGTTCTTGTGCGCAATGCCAGCGCCGTCGCCATGGTTGGACTCTGTGAGGGCTTCGGCTTGCCAGCCGTGGAAGCCCTGGCTTGCGGCACACCACTGGTCGCCTCCAATACTGGCGCCTTGCCGGAGGTCACGGGCGGACTTGCCGAGCTCTGCGATCCGCTGTCCCTCGATTCGATTCGCAGGGCCCTGGAGCGCGCTGTGACTCTCGACGAGATTCGAATCCGAACACGGGAGCTTGGGCCCGCATGGGCGTCGCAGTTTTCTTGGGACCGAGCAGGTCACTCCCTGGTCGAGCTGTGTCGCGAGGCGCTCGCGTGACCACGCTACTCCCACGCGCACGGTGGCGCGACATCCTGCGAGGTCGTTCGCGCCTGCTTGGAGCACGCGTGTCGGCAGGAGCCGCGCGTGGTCTGATGTCGCCCGTCGAGGCCCGTGTTCATCTCGGCCTCGACTACGAAGATCTCGAAGCGGAAGAGTTGAGACTCCTCTCCGAATCGACTCGGTTGGGTCGCATGGGCATGTTCGCGCGCGCTCTCCTGGCCACCCTGCTGAGTGGCAAGCAAAACGCCAAAGGAAAAGTGATTTCGCTCTTCGGTATCGAGCCTGCCATGTTCACGGTGACGGAGGCGATCGACTATGTGTTTGCCGAGAGCGCTGACACACGGCTGATCTATTTTGCACATCCACACGCACTGAATATCTCGCTCGTCGATGCAGAGCAGCGCGAATGCCTGCGCCATGCCGACGTCGTGTTCGCCGATGGTATTGGCGTTCGACTGGGGACCAGACTGTTGGGCGGATCCTTGCCGAGCAATCTCAACGGTACCGACATGTTCCCACTCCTGTGCCAGCAAGCTGCAGTCTCCGGTCGACCCCTGGTGTTGGTGGGCGCCAAACATGATGTCGTTGACGAGTGCGCACGCCGAAGCAGAGCGGCGCACCCAGGACTGCAAATCCCCATCGTGAGCCATGGCTATCTCGACGACGCGGCGTCGCTGGCTCTGGCAAGCGAACTGCGCGACCTCGACAGTCCGCTGGTTCTCGTCGGCATGGGCTCTCCCGTGCAAGAGAAATGGGCCATGCGCTATCTCTCCGACTTGCCCCGAGCAACTGTCCTCACCGTAGGCGGCCTCTTCGATTTCTTCTCAGGGCGAATGCCCCGAGCGCCAAGAGCGTGGCGCGAGCTTGGTCTCGAGTGGCTCTACCGACTCTGGCAAGAGCCAAAGCGTATGGCCAGGCGCTACCTCCTGGGCAACCCGCTCTTCTTGCTCATGATCGCCTGCCAACGCATTGGCCTCGATCCGCGCAAGCTCGCAGCACTGCCCGGGACCGCATGGCTGTTGGGCGTTGAGCGCAAGCGCTTCCCTCGTCACGAGAAACCGCAAGACATGGCCGCACTCAACCCCTAGAAAAGGACAGAACCCATGAAACGAGCAGAGTCCAAGACCATGAAGTCAGACGAGTCGTCAAGCGATGAAGGTCGCCGATGCAAGCCTTCGAAAGAGCAATTCTCGGCCAGCCTCGAGCCCGAGTGGGAAGAACTCTGCGACGGGGCGACCGACTGAGCCCGTATGACACCTCTGTGAGGCGCCAGGCCCGCTCAGGAAGACCAGATGACCGGGCCAGGCCTATGGACACTGCGGCGACCGCGATTGCGACGGGTGACCGACCCGTAGCAAGTCACCGAACGGTAGCCGCCGGCGCCGGCTGTTCTGCCGCCCACCGCTTGAGCTCAGGGAGAAGCATGGCAACGATGGGTGTGGTGTTGAGGAACGCGCTCACTCCCGCTACCGCTACGATCAGGCGAGCCGTGCTACGACGAAATCCGCGATGCCGACCTAGGACCGAGCGCAGGATGGATGCCAGGGCTCATGGACGAGGGTGTTGGGTGACCCGCATATCTGTATCCGCCTGGGCGGCGCCCCTTTTTGAGCCGTAGAGATGCTGTCTAGTGGACCAATGTGAGCTTGCAAATGGCTACAATCGATCATGCTTGAAGGGCGGAGCTTTCTCGAAGATCTAGCCTTGGTGTTGCTGGTGGCCACCCTCTCCACCACACTCTTTCAGCGCCTTCGCCAACCAGTCGTGCTCGGCTATCTGCTCGCGGGCCTGATTGTCGGCCCCAATGTCCCACTGCCGCTTTTGGTCGACATTCACCGCATCGAGCAGCTCAGTCAGCTCGGCATCATTCTGGTGATCTTCTACATTGGCCTCGACTTCAGTCTCGCCAAGCTTCGCGAGGTTCTGCCAACCTCGGGCATCGCGGCCATGGTCCAGGTTCCCGCGATGCTGTGGCTTGGCTATGGCATCGGCGATATCGCCGGCTGGACGCACATCGAGAGCCTCTTCGTAGGCGGGATGATCTGCATCTCGAGCACGATGATAGTAGTGCGTGTGCTGGCAAGCGAGAGCGACGACTCGCCCCTGCGCGCCAACGCGCTCGGCATTCTGGTGGTGCAAGACCTGGCCGCCATCGTCTTGATTGCGATCTTCACGGCCATCGCGACTGGCGCTCAGGTGCCAGCCTCTGAGGTCGGGCGCATGGTCGGCGAGCTCATGCTCTTTCTGGTCGGTGCGGTTCTGGTTGGCGTTTTGATCGTTCCTCGTCTCATTCGGGAGTCCTTTCGCATGTTGTCACTGGAGGTGCTGCTGGTGGCATCCTTTGGTGTGTGCTTTGGGATGGCGCTCTTGGCCGAGCGCCTCGGCTTCTCCGTGGCCCTGGGTGCCTTCATCGCCGGCTCGCTAATCGCAGAGTCGGGCCACCGACGACAAGTCGAGAAACTCGTGGAACCCGTGCGCGATCTCTTCGCAGCGGTCTTTTTCGTGTCGATTGGCATGCTCGTCGACCCTCGTGCGCTCGCCGCCAACTGGGTTGCGATTGTTGCTATTAGCGTGGCGGTGATCGCAGGTCAGGTCTTCTTCACGGGCATCGGCTCGCTGCTCTCGGGTCGCAATGTGGGTGTCGCCATCCGCAGCGGCATGCTGCTGGCGCAGATAGGAGAGTTTTCGTTCATCATCGTCGGCATCGGTGTGTCCTCCGGTGCTATCGCTCCGCGCTTCATGGCCATTGCCGTCGGCGTGTCAGTGGTGACGACCTTCTTGACCCCCATCCTGGCCATGCTCTCGCAGCGATCGGCTGACGCATTTGAAAGTGCTCTGCCCCAGCCTGTCCAGACCTTCATTGCGCTCTACGCATCTTGGCTCGAGTCGCTGCGCAAGCGCGGTCGTGCCAAGGGGGAACAGAGCGCACGCGGCCAGCTCATCATCATGGGCCTCGACGCTGTGGCCATTACTGGCATCACGGTCTCCTTCGGGCTTCAGCGCGAGGTACTTCGCACGGAGCTCGTCCAGCGACTAGGCACATCACCCTTTGTTGCTGGACTCATCGTTGCCGGGACGAGCCTGTTGCTTGCGCTGCCCTTTGTCATCGGTATCGCTCGTCGAGTCAGGCGTCTTGGCATCAACCTTGCGCTACGAGTTCTACCTAGCACCGATGCTGGGGTCGACTTGGCGGCCGCCCCGCGTCGAGCCTTGGTCGCGGGGCTACAGCTGCTCGCTGCCCTTGTCGTCGTCGTTCCGCTCATGGCAGCAACCGCACCCTTCCTGCCTTTTTACACCGGCGCTCTGGTCCTGGTCACCGTTTCGCTCGGCCTTGGCATTCTGTTTTGGCGCACGGCAACGGATCTTCAGGGCCACGTCCGCGCCGGCTCGATGTTGATGCTCGAGCTCCTCGACAAGCAGCGCCGCACTGACCACGACCACAACAGGGAGCCCGACCTGGCCAGCATCCTGCCAGGCCTTGGCCCTCTCGAGCCCATTGAGGTGCCGGCCGAAAGTCCCGTCGTCAACTGCACGCTCGCAGAGCTCAATCTGCGAGCCCGAACTGGCGCCACCGTCCTGGCCATCACGCGGGCTGACGGTTCTGGCGTGGGCACGCCATCGGGGCACGACACCCTGGCGGTCGGAGATGTCCTCACAGTGACTGGTACCGCCGATGCCATCGCGCGCGCGCGTGATGTCCTGCTGGGCAATAGCTCGGCCGGCGTGTGAGGAGCTATTGCGGAAGCAGACACGGGTTGGTCGACGGCCTGCAGCTCCACCCATCTCCGTGGCCGCGATGTAGATCACTTGGGTCCCCGAAGTAGTCGTGCCATAGTTCCGGATCAGGGGATTTATGAAATTCAAAGCGCTATTCATTTCACTATTGGCTGTCACATTCGCACTGGCACGCGGCTCGAATAGAGCACAGGCACAGAGCGCCGAGTCGTGCGGCAACTTTGATTTCTCCAGCGGCATCTCATGCAAGATCGAAGTCGAGGGCGGCTGCCAGGCACAATGCACGCCTCTCAAGTTCGAGGCGGCCTGCACCGGTGGTTGCTCGGTCGAGGCTGACACCCAGTGCGTAGATAGCTGTGGCACGCAATGCGTGCTGACCTGCGATCCGTCCTTGCTCGATTGCTTCGCTGGCTGCCACTCCGAGTGTGATGCACCCACGCAAGAGCTCTGCGAGTCCAATGGCACCCGAGACGATTGTGCGGACGTCGCCATTGCCGAGTGCGACATCCACTGCAACGAGAGCTGTGAGGTGCCGCCGAGCGACTGCCAGGAGCACTGCAATCGCTGCTGCACGGGCTCCTGTACCACGCAGGTCAACTTCGACTGCAACCTCTCGTGCTTTGCCGAGCTCGAGGGCGGCTGCGACGTGCAGTGCGCCAAGCCCAACGGGGCCCTCTTCTGCAACGGTCAATACGTCAACGCGAGCGACATCGAGGAATGCATCCTCTATCTCAGCCAGCAAGGAATCGACGTCGACGTCTCGGCTCGTGGCTCGGTAACCTGTGATCTCAGCGGCTGTGAGGGCGACGGCTCGACAGGCTGTTCCGCCGCCTCGACCACGGGCAGTGCGTTTTCGCTGCTGCTCATGGCCTTTGCTCTGCTCACCTTCTGGCGCCCGCAGCGGGCCGGTCAGAAGCGCTAGGGGGCTCACTGTCCAGGGCGGGCAACGCCCTGGTCTGTGCCTACGAGCGGCTCGC
>JAHEAK010000052.1:14212-14839 GCA_024642805.1 Kofleriaceae bacterium
GCACCGTGGGCAAAGTACGAATTCATAACTTCACCGTCTCGCTCGATGGTTTCGCCACCGGCGAAGGGCAGTCGCTCGAGTCACCCTTCGGCCACGCAGGCATGCGCCTGATGTCGTGGGCCTTCGGCACGCATACCTTTCAGTCGATGTTCGGCGAACTGGGGGACAACAACGAACTCGACGACAGCTTCGCCCGCCGCTGGAACCAGGACATCGGTGCCGAGATCATGGGACGCAACAAGTTCGGGCCCCAACGCGGCGCGTGGACCGACGAACAATGGCGGGGATGGTGGGGCGACAATCCGCCCTTCCACACGCCAACCTTCATACTCACCCATCACCCGCGCCCCTCCATTGAGATGGAGGGCGGAACCAGCTTCCACTTCGTCGATGCCTCCGCGGCGGAGTCCCTGGCCGCTGCGCGTGAGCTGGTTGGCGATCGCGACATCCGCATCGGTGGTGGCCCCTCGACAGTGCGCGAATTCCTCGCCGCCGACCTCGTCGACTTCATGCACATCGTTGTCGCGCCGATTGTGCTCGGGCGCGGCGTGCGCCTGTGGGACCAGCTTGAGTCCCTCGAAGAGCGCTTTACGATCGAGCCCACGAGCTCAACGAGTGGCGTCACCC
>JAHEAK010000587.1 GCA_024642805.1 Kofleriaceae bacterium
CTGGTCCCTGTCTTGGACGCTCGTCGCAAAGAGATCTTCGTGAGCATGTACCGCGCTAGCGAGGCAATCGGCAGTGAACGAGTCCTCGCGCCCGAGGAGCTTGCGGAGCTGGTCGCCGAGCAGGCCCACGCGGGCGAGCGCATCGTGCTTTTTGGCGACGGAGCGAGCAAGTATCTGGCGCAGACCACAGTCATTGGTGAGGTGCTACGCGACTGTCGCCAGACTCCTTCTGCTCGGGCCGTCGCGCGCCTGGCACGCACGATCGCATCCACGGCAACCTTGGCCGAGACGGCGCCTAGCTACGTGCGACTTCCTGAGGCGCAGATCAAGTTCCCGAACGGCAACACTGGTGGCACCTTTGCCGCCAAGAAGGGCTAGGCCATAAACCTCGGGCTCGCGACTGTGAGCCCAGTCATGTCCTGCCCTGTCCTGCCACCTCCTGCCATGGAGCAGTGCTGGTACCGCCACGCTGCGAGGCCACGCCTTGCTGCGAAGCGATTGTGCGAAGTGTTAGTCTGAGCCCATGCCCCCAGCATCGGCCACTCGCTTCACGCTCCGCCCACGCTCCTTTGCTTTGCTCTTCGCCATCCTCATCCTCACCATGGGTGGTCGCGCGCACGCACAACCCGGGCAAGCGCCTCGTCCCCTGCCCGCCCCCGCACAAGGCTATCCTCCACCAGCGCCAGCGCCAGCGCAGTACGGCTACGGCTATGGCGGCGGCAATTACTACCTGCTCACGATGGAAGAACGAGAACTCTTGCTGGCCGGAGAAATCACGCAGACGGAGACCTTCGGAGGTCTAGCTCTCTCGCTATGGCTCGGCTTCGGCATTGGCCACGCTGTGCAAGGTCGCTACCTCACCACCGGCTGGAAGTTCACGCTTGGCGAAGTCGCCAGCTTCACCGGCATCATGATCGGTTTGGCGATGACGATGGATCCCTACGGCGACAATCGCCGCAACCTCAGTGGCGAAGACCTGCTGCTGGTAAGCGTTGCCAGCCTGGTCATCTTGCGCGTATGGGAGGCCATCGACACGGTTGTTGGGCCCGGCATTCACAACCGCAAGGTGCGTGCGGCCAGATGGAAGGCGCAGGGCTATCCCGGCAATGGCTACGGCCTCTACCTGGCACCGACGCAGGATCGAAACGGCGGGGTGGTCGGCATGTCAGTGCGCTTCTGAGCGATCCCTGACGCTTTGCCGCGATCATTGGCTCTCTCAAAGCGAGCGCGCTGTTCCACGTTGCCAGTCTGTGCAAGACTGCGCGCATGGGTAGGATTCACTTCATTGGTGGCGAAAAAGGAGGGGTTGGCAAGTCTGTGATCGCGCGTTTGCTCGCCCAATACTGGATCGACCAAAACACCTCCTGGCGCGGCTTCGACACCGACCGCTCCCACGGCGCTCTTTTGCGCTACTACGATGGCTACGCGGTCCCTATCGAGGTCACCATTCCTGAGGATCTCGATCGCATCGTAGAGGTTGCCACCGGCGACGCCAGCGAAGTCCTCGTCGACCTGGCCGCGCAATCGGAGCAGAGCCTGCACAACTGGATCGAGTCAGGCGCGCTCCTAGAACTTGCCGACGAGCTCGGCATCGAGGTGAATTTCTGGCACGTCATGGACGACGGCAAGGACTCTGTGACTCTTCTCGAGCGACTCTTCGATCGCTATGGCGACAAGGCCAACTACGTCATCGTTCTCAACCACGGTCGAGGCAGCGACTTCTCCATGCTCCACGAATCGCGGGCCTATCAAAAGGTCGTCGACTGGGAGGTTCCCGTCATCGAGATTCGCTCCTTGCACCGGCCGACCATGTTGCAGATCGACAGGCACGACCGAAGCTTCTGGGGTGCCGTCAACGCCACGACCGAATCGCTCGGCTTGATGGAGAGGCAGCGAGTGAAGGTTTGGACCAGAAACGCCTATTCGGAGTTTCGTCGTCTGGGTCTCTAGGGCGATCGCAAAAGGTCGACAAGCGCGCGGTGTGTGTGTGGCAACTCCACCTTAGTAAAAATCCAGCCACTGCATAACCGTTGCGTTTTCGCCGAGGTAGATACGCGCTGGTTTTGTCGTATCTGGCACAGTCCGGAAAAGGCAGGCCACAGACGAAAGTTAAGTGGCCCACCACAGCTGCTGGGTATACCTTTTAGAGAGTGGCGAGCACTTCGCCACAGAGTCCACCAAATGGCATGGAGGTGCCTTTTTGAAACATCTCTCGAGTCGCGAAAAGCTGGAACTGTTGAGCAAAATAACTGCTGAGCATCAATCCTTGAAGGCGCGAGTAAAAGAGCTGGAAGAGCAGCTATCTCTGACCTCGGCTGAGCAGATCGAAATCTCTCAGCTCAAGAAGAGAAAGCTCTTGATGAAGGACCAAATACAGATTCTCGAACACAACTGATGAGCCAAGGCGCCCCTCGAGGGCGCCTTTTTCTTTGTGCTGCTTGCCGTCGCCACTGTGATCCACTATGGATAGGCGATGAGCAAAGAGAGTCTGCCTGCGGAGCTCATCGAGAAGCTGCGACAAACCGGGATTCGCCTGGATCGCAATGGCCGCTTTTGGCACGAGGGCGGCGAGGTCACACACCAGGGCTTTCGCAAGGCGCTCCTGCGCTGGCTGGACCTGCGCGAGGACGGTCGTCCGATCTTGCGATTGGATGACAAGCGCTACGCCTACGTCGATGTCGATGACGCACTCTTGCTGGTGAACTCCGTGCGCTGGTCTGGCGATCGGGCCTTCGTGCGCACCAACGACGATGCCGAAGAGGAACTGCAATACGACAGCCTCGAGCAGGCCGAGGACAACACCCTCTATTGTCGCGTGCGCCCCTCGAAGCTACTTGCGCGCATCACCACGCCTGCCTACTATCAACTCGCCGAGCACATCGAGGACCAGGACGATGGCTTCGTGCTGGTCGCGGGTGGCCAGCGACACGTCATTGCCACGCGCTGAACAAGCGCGGGTCGAGCACCCGGCTACCTAGAGCTTTTCTAGCGCCGGTTGCGTGAAGATCTTGCGGTCCTCCAAGCGAATGGCAGTGAGCGCGCCGCCCCACACACAGCCCGTGTCGAGGCCGATGTGTCGATCATCCACATGCAGCCCGAGCGCGGCCCAGTGACCGAAGACCAGGGTTTCCTCATACTCGCGCAGAGCGAACCAGGGTTGCGTGCCAGGCGGCCGCTCTGCAAGTGGTCCCGCATAGTCCACGAGCGCAAGCGACGCATCGAGGGTGCGCACGCTGACGAAGGTACTCAATGCGGAGGACAGACGTTCATCACCGGCAAGCTCGGCCGACCAGGTCGGCGCCTGGGTGCGCGACATCGCCCAGGCGGCAAGCCAGCGCTCCTCACGCACGGCCTGGGCGCACTCGTCGGCCAACTGGCAGGCCTGCTCGAGAGACCAGGCCGGGTGCAGCCCGGCATGCACGAGCACATGGCCCTGTTCGCGGTGCAAGAGTGGGCGGGTGCGCAGCCACGACACCAGCGCATCGCAATCGTCAGCGGCGAGTACCTCTTGCAAGGTATCGCGCGGCTTGGCAGCACGAGCGCCGGCCGCGGCTGCCAGCAAGTGGAGATCGTGATTGCCGAGCACGCACACCACGCGCTCCCCCTGTGCCATGGCCCAGCGCAGGACCTCCGCCGATTGTGGCCCGCGATTGACCAGATCACCGCACAGCCATATCCGATCTCCGTCTTGCAGCGGCAACTGCGTCACCAGGCCTTGCAGGCTGCGGAAACAACCTTGAACGTCGCCGATCGCGTAGATGGACATGAGCTTTGATAGTAGTCGCTTTCGACGGCAAGCGCGTGCCGACGAAGAGCCTCGGTTGGGTTGGCAGCTAGTCGGAGTCGCCCTGGTCTTGCGACTTCATCGCCAGGGTGGGTCCACCAAAGTGAGCGGAGTTGACGTCGATTT
>JAHEAK010000588.1 GCA_024642805.1 Kofleriaceae bacterium
GTAGCCCGATGGGCCTGGCGTCGCTTGGCTCGGCATGGCCTGGCCTGGCGTTCCGTGGCCTGGCATCGCAGGAGATGATCCAAATCCCCGGTTGAGAGGGCCGAGACTTGCCTCCGCGGCCGCCGCCAACAGGCCCTGTTCAACCTGATCCATGGTCGCCGGTCGCAGGGCGGGATTCTTGGCCAGGCAATTCATGATCAGCTGCGAGAGCACGGGGGCAATCTGCAGTTCGGGGCGTCGCTGCTGCGGGGGCATCGGCTCGTCTGTGAGGTGCTTGGCGAGGAGCGCCATTACCGTGTTGCCATCGAAGGGCAGTCGGGCGGTGACCATTTCATAGAGGATGACGCCGAGCGCGTAGACGTCGGTGCGAGCATCGACTCGCTCGCCGCGAATCTGTTCGGGAGCCATGTAGTGTGGCGTGCCCAAAATGTCACCGGCGCGGGTCATGGGCATCTGCGTCATGTCGCCGTTCTCGTCGCGAAGCTTGGCGATACCGAAATCGAGCACCGACACGAAGTCGCTCTTTCGCCCTCGCTCACTGAGCATCACGTTGTCGGGCTTGAGGTCGCGGTGGACGATGCCGGTCGCGTGCGCGTCGGCGAGTGAGGCACAGATTTGCGAACCGATATCGACGATGCGCTCGAGGGGCAGGGCACCGCCGCGCACGAGATCCTGGCGCAGGGAGCGACCCTCGATGTACTCCATGGCGATGAAGAGAGCACCTTCTTCGTCCTGGCCGAAATCGTAGAGCGTGACGGTGTTGGGATGATTAAGCTTGGCGGCCAGCTCCGCCTCGGCGTTGAAGCGGCGCACCAGTCCTGGCTCCGCCGAAAGCTCTGGTTTGAGAACTTTGAGGGCGACGCGCCGCTTGAGCGACATCTGCTCGGCACGATAGACCGCGCCCATGCCGCCCTCGCCGAGCTTGGCTTGGATTCGGTATCGACCGGCGATCTCGTGGCCGATGAGGTCTTGCGGGTTTTCTTGTGCCGCCCGCTGAGCGCTCTTGGTGTTGACGATGGCCGCGCCGCAACCGCCGCAGTAGCGAGCACCAGCGTCCATGTCGGCGCGACAAACTGGACACACGGAGACTGCCTTCGGGCTCGCCACGGTGTGATGATAACACGCGGCGCTGGCCGAGCACCTGGGCCCTGGCACCAGCATGTGACTTGCCTCTCGCTCAGGTCTAGCGTGTTTTGGCTGTGGTTTGAGCGTGTTAGGCTGGTAGCCCATGCTTCGATCTGCTCGCCGCCGCGCCTCCTCAGCTCATGTATCGCTGCTGAGCTGCTTGCTGCGCGCTGGACTTGTGCTGGCACTGGTTCTGACACTGGTTCTGACACTGGGCACGCGTGCATGGGCCCAAGAGCGCGAGGACGAGAGTGCTGCCGAGAGTGCTGCCGACGAGGCAGGAGAGGAACTCGACTTTGGTCCTCGCATCACCATCGAGCTCATCGAGATAAGTGGCAACGAGTCGACGGCTGACGCGGTGATTCTCGATGCCCTGCCGCTCAAGGCAGGCGAGGAGCTACGCGCCGATAGCCCCAAGCTCAAGATGGCGCGCTATCGCGTGCTCGCTCTCGGTTTCTTTCGTAGCGTAAAACTCAGCTTCGCCAAGGGCAGCGAGCGCGGCCGTGTCGTCTTGCTCGTCGAGGTCGAGGAGCGCGGCACCATCGCTCTCAATCGCCTGTACTTCGGAACGGCTCTGTACACGCCCTGGTGGGCGGGCATCGATCTGAGCGAGCGAAACTTCCTTGGCACCGGCACCTCGGTAGGAGCAGCCATGGTCGTTGCCGGCGAAGGGCGTGCCGAGGGTTCGAGCGCCCAGCAGAGCCTGGTCTTGCGCGCATCGCGATCGGCCTTTGCGGGTTCGCGCTTCGGCTGGCACACCTCGCTCTTGGCGATTAACGCCAGCGAGCCCTATCGCGTCTCAGGGGCAGCCAACGACGGCCAGGCGCTGCACTTCAACGCCTACGACTATCGGCGTCTGGGCGGCAAGCTGGGCGCCAGCCTGCGCCTCACTTCGCTCTCGAGCATCGATCTTGGCGGCCGCCTCGAACAAGTGCGCGCCTCGCTCCCCGACCAGCCCCTGCAGACCTTGCCAAATGGCGAGACGCGCCCGGTGGACCTTCACTTGCTCGATGGTCGCAGTCGCGTGGCGACGGTCTACGCGGCCTACGATCGCGACACCCGCGCCGATCCGGTGCTCACCTGGCGCGGTGATCGACTCATGTTCTTTGCCGAGGCTGGCTCCGAGCTGATTGGCGGCAACTACGACTATCTGAGCGGCCTGGTCAAGTATCAGCACTGGTGGCCAGTGCGTGGCCACGAGCACGTCCTATCGGCGCACCTGAGTGGCGGCATGGTGGTTGGCGATGTGCCGCAATTCGATCGACTGCACGTCGGCGATATCAATCGCATGGTTTCGTCTCGTGCCCTGGGGCTGGTCACATCGACGACGCCCTCGCTAGACATCCTCGGCACCTCCACCGACGAGATCAGTTATGGCGAAGTGGGCGGCCTCGCCGAGCTGCAGTACAGCTACAAGCTCTTCGATAGCTCGAGCTACGTCTATGGCGGAGAGCTCTTCGTCGGCACGGGCTTGTGGACGCTGGTGCAGACCGGCGATCTCGATCCGCGGGACTCGCCACCGGTCGATCTGCTCCTCGATGCCGGGCTGCGGCTGGACACCGAGATTGGCATCTTCGAGCTTAGCCTGGCTAACGCGTTGGGGCGCTTGCCTCTGTGATTCTGATGCGCGCGAGATGGACCATCGCTTTCGCCGTGCTGTGCGCCCTGGGCATGGCGCGCTCGGCGTGGGCCGATCGTCCCGATTACCGCAAGATGAGTTTCTTCGAAAACTCCGAGTGGCTGTCGGTGAGCACCACCTTCACGGAGCTCTTCGATAGCGAGGCCTATCGTGATCTCTCGAGCGGATTTCCAACCAGCGTGGTGCTGCGTATCTACGTCTACCAGAAGGGGCAAGAGCTGCCCGTGACCCTGCAGGTGGTCAGCATGCGCGTCATTTACGATCTCTGGGAGGATGAGTACGTCTTGCGAGTCGATGGCCCCGAGGGACGTACGACCAAGCGCTACGCGAGTCGTGTCGAGGTGCTGCGCAAGCTGACGCAACTGCAAAAGTACCGCATCGCGGCGGTCGGTCGCATTCAGCTCGGCGTGCACTATTTCCTGGCGCTGTCGGCCGAGCTCAATCCCGTCGAGGAGGAAATGCTCGCCGAGATGCGTCGCTGGCTAACCAAGTCCACCAGCGACTCAACGCTGGATTCGAGCTCGTCCTTCTTCGGCTCCTTCGTGTCGGTCTTCGTCAACCCCAAGCTGCAAAAGGCCGAGCGCATCGTTCGCCTGCGCTCGCAGCCCTTCTATCGGGTGAAACCAGGTGAGTAAACGACGCCGAGGTCTGAGCCTGCAGCTCAAACTGGTCGTGCTCTTGCTCTTGCTCACGCTGGTTCCGCTGGCCGTGACCGCGGTCCTGGTTGGCAACATTGGAGAGGTTGCGCAGAACTTTGCGCGCAATCATGTGGCCGAGCTGAGGCCGCACCTGGACAAGGCGCAGGATGCCTATCGCGAGCTCATCGCGTCTAAGAAGAATGCCTATCAGGAAGTGGCGCGTCGTTTGGCCGCTGGCATGCGCATGGCCGATCTCGACAGTGGCATGGCCGAGCGCTTGTTGGCGACAGCGCTCGACGAGAATGCCGAGCTTTTGTCTCTGCGAGTCGTGAGCAAAGACGGCAAGGTGCTGGCGGAGAAGTCTCGGGCGGCCAGCGAGCTGAGCAGCGTCTCTCGGTACCGCGAGCACGAGGTGCGGCAGGCCATAGGTGTGGCTGGCAATGAGCTTCTCCTGGTCTTTGCCGCTGACATGTCGCCCGTCGACGATCTG
>JAHEAK010000589.1 GCA_024642805.1 Kofleriaceae bacterium
GGTCGGCGAGATGCGCGATCGCGAAACCGTCGATATCGCTCTCAAAGCCGCCGAGACTGGCCACATGGTCTACTCTACGGTTCACACCACCGACGCCGCCAAGACCATCAACCGACTGATCGCGATGTTTCCGCCCGACGAGCAAGCGACCATCCGCATGCGCTTGGCCGAGATCCTCATGGGCAGCATCAGCCAACGCCTCTTGCCGCGTGCCGATGGCAAGGGCAGGACGCTGGCCTGTGAGATCATGATCAGCACCGAAACCACCAAGGAGTACGTGCGCGACGCCTCGCGAACCGCCGGTCTCAAGGAGGTGCTGGAGAAGGGCTCGAGCTACGGCATGCAGACCTTCGACCAGCACCTGGTCCAGTTGTTGGAGGCGGGCATCATCACCAAGCCCACCGCCCTGTCGGCCGCCTCGAGTCCCGCCGACTTCGAGCGCACCATGAGCTTTGGCTAGCCCTGGACCTACTGGGATTTGCGTGAGTTCGCTTGGATGCGCCGCTAGCGGCCACGATTTGCGCACATTTGCTTGGAAGGCTGTTGCAAGCCTCTTGGAAGCCGCTCGGCTGCCCCTATACTGCCCGCCGTGTCGGGCTCCGAGCTAACGCGGATCAACAAGTACCTCAGCGAAGTGGGCTACTGCTCACGGCGCGCGGCCGATGCCTTGCTCGAGCAAGGGCGCATCACGATCAATGGCGTGGTGCCGGAGCTAGGCACCAAGGTGGCCCCTGGCGATGAGGTCTGTGTCGATGGCAAAGCGGTAAGCGCTCCCCAAGAGGAGCGCGTGTACCTGGCCTTCAACAAACCCATCGGCATCGTGTGCACCACTGACACGCGCGTCGAGCCTGACAACATCATCGACTACATCGGCTATCCCTCGCGCATCTTCCCCATTGGCAGGCTCGACAAGCCAAGCGAAGGACTCATCTTCCTGACCAACGACGGGGATATCGTCAACAAGATCCTGCGTGCCCGCAACAACCACGAGAAGGAGTACGTGGTCACCGTCGATCAGCCCGTGACCGACGAGTTCCTGCGCCGCATGCGCGCGGGCATTCCCATCCTCGATACCGTCACTCGCGAGTGCGAGGTCGAGCGCGTCGGCAGCCACAAGTTTCGCATCGTGCTCACCCAGGGCCTCAATCGACAAATTCGCCGCATGTGCGAGTTCCTCAATTACCGAGTGTACAAGCTCAAGCGCATTCGCATCATGCACATTTCACTCGATGTGCCAGTTGGCAAGTGGCGCCATCTCACGAGCGATGAAGTCGCGGAGATCCATCGACTCTCGAGTTCGTCGGCCAAGACCTTCGACACCGACAAGTAGCGTCCGCGCATGTCCACGCTCGTCCTCTTCAACAAGCCCTTCGGCGTTCTGAGTCAATTCACCAGCAGCGAAGGAGTCGAAAACCTCTCGAGCTTCATCGAGGTGCCGCATGTCTATGCCGCCGGTCGTCTCGACAAGGACTCCGAGGGTCTGCTCGTGCTCACCGATGATGGAGCGCTGCAGGATCGGATTGCCTCTCCCAAGCACAAGCTGCCCAAGACCTACTGGGCTCAGGTCGAGGGTGAAATCGACGATAAGGCCCTCGAGGCGCTGCGCAAGGGCGTGCGCCTCAAGGATGGCCCCACCAAACCCGCGCAGGCCGAGCGAATGGTCGAACCCCTCATCTGGCCACGGGTGCCACCAATCCGCGAACGGCGCGCGATACCCACCTCCTGGTTGCGGCTGACCATCCGCGAGGGACGCAATCGCCAGGTGCGGCGCATGACAGCGGCGGTTGGCTTTCCGACCCTTCGTTTGATTCGCTATTCGATTGGCGACTGGACCATCGAGGACATCACTTCCGGCAGCTACTTGGTGCGAGAGGTATAGACGGATATACGAGCGGCCGTGGATTCGTGCTATCAACCTATTGTGGGCGCTCCCCGATACGGCCGCAGTAGGCAGCCACTCTGTTCCGCACAGGGTCTGTGCATCGTCGCCTTGGCCGCCCTTGCCTTAGTCCTCGTGCTGCTCGTGAGCGGCAGCGGGACTCGTCACTCGCACGTCGACCCTTCCTCGCACGACACGCTCTCCTGTTCCGAAGTCGTCGACGATGCCGACGAGCTCGTCGATGAGCTGGTTGGACCTGCGGATCATCAACACGCACTCATCCCGACGCCAGCCCTGGTGCTGTTAGCACTGCCGGGGCCCAGCCACCGCGCTCCCAGACACATGCTGTACCACGAGCCTTCTCGAAGCTCGCGTTTGCGTCTGGCCCCGAAGACCTCGCCTCCGCAAGCTTGAGCTAAGAGTAATCCCTTTTCTCGCTGCCACACGGCGGATCCAGTGCTCGCGCACCGTCGAATCCGGCCTCACCCTCTCATGCAATCGAGTTTCTCATGCTGTCAAAAATGCTGTCCCTGATCGGGGCAACCTCTTCGGAGGTCTTGCGGGCGGAGGATCTGCGGCGCGGCTCTGTGCGCGCTCTTGGTACCCTCGAATGCCCGCAACCACTGCTCTCACCCATCAACGGCGAGGCCTGCGCCGGTTTCATGTACCAGGCAAGCCATCTTGGCTGGCGCACCGTGGGCCCATCGACGCGCAAGACCTTGACCCGTGCCCTGGTCTACGCAAGCCCGCTTATGCTACGTCTGGGCGACGGCGCAAGCGTGCTGTTAGTACCACGGCAAGTTGAAGCATTTGAACCCGACGGACACCATCACCTGGCCGAGCAAGACCTGCCCGGTTTCAAGGCCAACGAGAGCCTGCTCGAGGTCGGCCAGACAGTGCGCATCCACGGCACCGCCAAGCTTTCCAAAGAGGTCTGGACCATCGTCTTTGACCAGGTCGTTCAGACCTAACTCTCGACAAGAAGCGAGCATTACCAAATGACCACTAACGACAGCGGCGAAGCTCGCGAAGCGGAACCCTGGGAGTTCGCAGGTTGGGGCTCAGCCTCGCGCATCACCGACCTCGACACCAAGGGTGTCAAGCTCAATCCCCTGGACCAACCCAAGCACAAGCTCGGCACCTGGGCGTCGACGGCGATCTGTGGCAACGACATCACCTCGAGCTGCTTGTACGTTTCCGCCTTGTGCGCGGCGCAGGCCGGAGCCCTGGCTCCCGTCGCCCTGGCCATTGTGGCAGCGGTTCTCTATCTCTTTCGCAGCGTCTACGCGGAAGTCGGCAGCGCGCTGCCTCTCAACGGTGGCACCTATACCGTTCTGCTCAACACCACCAACAAGAAGCTGGCCGCCGCGGCAGCCGTGCTGACACTTCTGTCCTATGTAGCCACTGCCGTCATCAGTAGCGGCGAGGCCATGCACTACGCCCACAACTTGTGGCACGGCCTGGATGTCTTTAGTGCCACCATGTTGCTGCTGGGCATCTTTGCCCTGCTCAACATCGTCGGTATTAGCGAGTCAGCCGTCGTCGCCATCGCGATCTTTGCCTTTCACATGATCACCCTGACGGTGTTGGTCATTTCCGCCGGCATCATGGTCATCAAGGATCCCTCGCAGCTGTCCACCAACTGGCACATGCCGAGCCCCGACGGCTTTTTGCACGCGCTCTTCTTCGGCTTCGCCGCGGCCATGTTGGGTATCAGCGGATTCGAGAGCTCGGCCAACTTCATCGAGGAGCAAGAGGGCGGCGTCTTTCCCAAGACACTTCGCAACATGTGGATTGCGGTGGCCATCTTCAATCCCATCATCAGCCTGCTCTCCCTCGGTCTCTTGCCGCTGGCAGACATCCAGGCCGTACCACCCGATCTCTTGGCTGACATGGGGCATCGCTCCTTCGGCCCTACCCTGCGCACCTGGGTGAGCATCGATGCCGTGCTGGTCCTCTCTGGCGCGGTTCTCACCTCCTACGTGGGCGTGACCGGCCTGATGC
>JAHEAK010000590.1 GCA_024642805.1 Kofleriaceae bacterium
CGTCATCGGTCATCCACGGCGCATCATCGTCTTGGATCGAATGGTCTTGGCCGAGCCCGATAGCGCGCGACGATTCGCCCTTGGCTGGGCCTTCGAAGGCATCAGCGCCGGCTATGCAACCGTCTTGCACCTCGGCGAGAAGCAGCGCAACGATCTGGGCCAGCTGCTGTCCTCGCTCTTTTTGGCCGAGGGCGCCCGCTCCTCACAGACCAACGACTTCATCAAGACCTTGCCAGCCAGCGCCGTCGACATCATTCGCCGGCACGAAGGCCAGTTCCAGGACCTGGACATGGAGGAGTGGATGGACGGCATGAATGCCTGTGCGCGCCGCGCGGGCCTCCTGGCCTGTGATGACCTGCAGGCCGCCGCCAGGATGTTGGCCGTCTTGGCCGGAGAGTCCATCGGTGAGCACTCCTCTGCGCTCGGCACGGTCTTCTGCGGGGAAGATCTGTTCCAATTTCACGTCAGCGACCAATACGACCAGCTGCGCGCGGCACTGAGTAGGGTTCCGACCGGAATGCCTGGCTAGAGGGTGTGTGCTAGGGGGCGAAAAGTGCCCAGCTCAGCGCTTCGATAACGACGGAAGCGGCCGGAAGGTTTTGAAAAATTGCACCCCATCCTCCACAAAGCTCGTCACTTTGGTGGGTACAGGGGCAATCTTCGGGTAAGCTAGCTTAGCGTCCTTGATTGTAGTCGTTCGCACCCAGTTTACAGCGCAGACATGAGTCAAAAGTTTCAAGCATCGGTTCACCATCGCGATGATGTCGGCTTCGTCAAGCTCTCCGGGGTCATCGACGAAGATAACGAACTAGCTGACCTAACCGACAGCATTCCTGGCAGCATGGTCGTGATCGAGCTCGGCGAAATCGAGCGCATCAACTCGTGCGGCGTCCGCGACTGGGTGAATTGGCTGAACGCGCTCGAGGCCAAAGGTGCCGAGATCGTGCTCGTTGAGTGCTCTCCGGCCATCGTGGCCCAGATCAACCTGGTCAATAACTTCACGGGCAATGGCTCGGTGAAGAGCTTCTACGTTCCTTACTTTTGTCCCGAGTGTGATGAGGAAAAGGTGCTGCTCAGCGAGGCCGCTGAGATGGGTCCTCCTCCGCACGAGCCACCCGTGTGTCGCTGCGATGGCTGTGACCTGGTCATGGACTTCGACGACATGCCAGACTCCTACTTCGCGTTCTTGTCGAACCAGAAGAAGGTCGCCAAACCAGACAAGGTGCAGTCGGTGCTCGACGAGTTCAGCACGGCCAGCAACGAGCCTTCTCGCATTCGCTCGCGTGTGCAGGGTGGCTCGGGAAACATCTCTAGCGCCTCGCTGCCAACCGTGCCTTCCTTGCCGTCGATTACTGGCGGCGGTACCGGCGTGGGCAGCCGTCCAGGCTCCTTGCCAGGCGAAGGCTACACCAATCCAGGTCTGGCGGATTCCAGCGCCACTCGCGGTGCTGTGGCCATGAGCGCGCCAGGCAAGAATGGCAGCATGGTGTACCTCCTGGTTGCCGTCCTGCTCGCCGCCATCGGCATCCTCGGTTTCCTGGTTTTCTCCGGCAAGTAAGCCAGCTTTCGCTGGGTCGCCACAGCCCCGCCTCGCGGCCATCGCCTCGAGAGGCTGCTGGGCCGCTGTACCTGCTGCTAGCGAGGCCGTAACAGCTAGCTAGGTGTGCCAGGATTGATCAGGTCACACCAGGCCGCCCAGGGCCATGGACTCGGCGCGCTGCACGTAGGTGCGTGGCACACGTGCCAGGCGGCGCTAGAGCATCAGGCCCTTTTTGTAGGAGAGTAATTCCTTCTGGGTCTTGAGCAGGAGGTGGTTGGTTTCGAGGAGCTCTTTGGTCCTGGACCGGATTTGCGTCGCGAGTCGTTCGCGCTCCTGGGCCTCGGTCTCGAGCATCTCCTGATACTTGATCTGCACCTCGGCCTCGTCCGTGACGTTGCGCTGAATCTCCAGGGCGCCCACGTGCTGACCGTTTGAGTCGGTCACTGGGACCGCGCACAGAATAAATCTCATTTTCTGCGCCTCAGAGTCACCTATGATGGTTCCACTGATTTCGTCGAGTCGCACCTGCTTGTTCTCGGTCCAGCACTGTTGGGCGATACAGGCGTCGCGGCACACGTTGAGTTCGATGACCTCGAAGCATTTCTTGCCCTTGAGTCCGCGAGCCATTTGCCGTGGCAACATGGCGTAGAAGGCCCGGTTGAAATCGACGATTCGGCGCTCGCGATCGACCACGAAATAGCTGTCGATCAGCGCAGGTGCGACGCGCTTGAAGTCTTCAAGAAAGGCATTAAGGGCATCTGACATGCGCCAGCCATTGTACACGGAGAGCCCGCTTTGGGGCCAAGTCTCCGGGGGCTCCTCTGTTGACCCTAGGTGTTGGCAGTCGTAACATTTAGCCGGTGCCGTGGGTTAACGCGGCGCACTCTTGGTAGAGAAGGACTGGGGACTCATGGCAAGCGGTACAGACTCGATGTCATTGTCGTGGCGCATCAAGGAGCGCGCAGGATTCACCACGGTCGAGTTTTCCGGCGAGATCGACGAGAACACGGATTTCTCCGAGCTCACCAACCGCCTGACCGGCAGCGTGGTCTTTCACCTGCAACAGGTGCGGCGCATCAACTCCTGCGGAGTTCGCGAGTGGGTCAACTTCGTGCGCGACCTACCCAACGTCACCGATCTTACATTTGCACACTGCTCGCCTGCGATCGTCACGCAGCTCAACATGATCTACAACTTCCGCGGTGGGGCGACCTTGCGCTCGTTCTACGCGCCTTACATCTGCGACGACTGCGAAATCGAGGAAGAGAAGCTCATCGATATCGCCAGCAACTTCGGAGAGGGCAAAGAGCACGACCCACCTGAATTTCTGTGTGAGAAGTGTGGTGAACCCCTCGAGTTCGACGATTTGCCTGACCACTACCTCGCGTTCCTCAACGAGGTATAGGAGCGATGGAGGAGGCGCTTCCAAGCTCAGTCATTCAGTTGATTGAAGGCAGCGTGGATGCGTCGGTCATTCTCGATTCTGAGCGGCGGATCCTCTACTACAACCGGGCCTACGAGAGCATGGCCAAGCTGCGCGGCCGCAAGCTGCGCAAAGCCGTCGACGAGGGCGCCAAGTGCTTCGAGGTCTTTCCCCTGTCGATTTGCCAGGAAGCGTGTGCAGGCTGCCATGCCCTGGCCTCCAAGCGCACCGTTCGCGTCGATGAGATCAAGGCGCTCGAGCAGGACGAGCCGATGACCTTCATCGTGACTGCCGCGCCGACCACCGACGGCCGCATCATCGAGACCTATCGGGATGTCACCGCAGACGTGCGCATCCAGCGCCGGCTCAAAGAGCTGTTGCGCCGTGAGCGCGAAATGAACGCCACCCTCGAGGAGAAGGTTCGACACCGCACCGAAGAGCTGGAGTTTGCCCATGCCCAGCTGGTTCTGCAGGAGAAGATGTCCACCCTCGGCAGGCTGGTCGCTGGCATCGCTCACGAGCTCAACAATCCCATCAACTTCGTCTACGGCAATGTCGACTTCTTGGACAAGTACGTCGTCGATTTGCTCTCGCTTGTCGAGATGCTTGGCGAGCGCTCGGATCTGCCTGCAAGCCTGCAAGAGGCACTCGACAAGAAGAAGGAGGAGATCGAATACGACTACCTGGTCGAGGATTGCCGCAAGCTGATTCGATCGATTCGCACCGGCGCCGAGCGAACTGCGACCATCGTTCGTGACTTGAAAAACTTCTCGCGGAGCGGCTCGGGAAAGTTACAGGAATTCGATGTCGCCGCCGGCATCGAAACCACCATCAATCTCATCGAGCCACTCATCAAGAATCGTATCGAAGTACAGAAGTGCTACGCGGACGGGCTACCGATCGTCACCTGC
>JAHEAK010000591.1 GCA_024642805.1 Kofleriaceae bacterium
CTCAATCTCATGTTCGTGACCGCGGCTGGCGCCGTTTCCGTGTCGGCAGGGCACCTCATCTGGACCCTCAAGTGCAAGCTCTACGGCTCTCGTGCCATCGGTCGCTACAAGCTCAAACAACGCATCGGTGCCGGCGGCATGGGTGAGATCTGGCTGGCCAATCACAGCTCCCTTCGCCGCGATGTTGCTCTCAAGATTCTTCGGCCAGAGAACGCCGCGGATACCCGGGCCATTGCACGTTTTGAACGCGAGGTGCGTGCGACCAGTGAGCTTGTTCATCCCAACACGGTGCGAGTCTTCGACTATGGCGTGACCCGAGACGGCCTCTGGTATTACGCCATGGAGCTTTTGGATGGCTGCGACCTGCACGAGTTGGTTCGTACCCAAGGAACCCTCAAGGCCGAGCGCGCTGCGCCGCTCATGGTGCAGGCGTGCAGAGCGCTCAGCGAGGCGCACATGCGCGGCATCATTCATCGCGACATCAAGCCAGAGAATCTCTTCTTGACCACGCTTGCAGGCGAGGGCGATCTGGTCAAGGTGCTCGACTTCGGCCTCGCAAAGCTGGTCTCGAGTTATCCCAAAAACGATCGCAGCCTGACGCAGGCGGGTTGGGCCGTTGGCACGCCGCAGTGGGTCTCACCCGAGGTTGCGCTCGGCGGCGAAGCGGATGTGCGATCCGACATCTATGGTCTGGGCGCTGTTCTCTACTTCTTAGTCACAGGGCAGTCGCCTTTTGGCCATCGCGAGATCACACAGGTCTTGCACGCCCACATGCACAGCAAACCCAAGCGCCCCTCTGAGCGCATCGGGCGGCCGGTTCATGGGCCCCTCGAAGATGTCATCATGCGTTGCCTCGCCAAGGAGCCTCAGGAGCGCTTTCAAGATGCTAGAAGTCTCAGTCAGGCCCTCGAAGAGTGCATCACAAAGCCGGTCCCTTTGGTCACGCAAGTGCACATAGCGGAGAGCGGTCATTCGGTTGACGACGAGGATCGCTCGCTCTCGCCCGAGCTGAGCAAGTTACAGCCGGATTGGATGCGCACGCGGCGCATCGAAACCCAAGCGCCTACGGTAAGCGCCCAGGCACAAGACCTGGCGCGCAAACATCGCAGCTAACACGAGCGATGCAGCGCTAGCGCTCTTGGCCTTCGCCGGACCCTCTCGCATAGGGAGCAAAGAGCTGTGTCGACTGCCGAGAGGCATTGAGGGCACTGAGCTCTTGCTCACTGTAGGCATTGGCATCGCCAACGGGAAGTACGCGCCGAACGAAGCGCAGAGTGCTGGCACGGATCGACCTCGCGGTGCGCAGTTGCTCTTCCGAGCCCTCTTCGGCGCACTCATCCCACAGGGCAAAGAGCAAGAGCTTGCGCTCCGCTAGCGTGTAGCTGGGGTCGCGCCACATCTCCATCAAGCGTTTGGGGAAGTGATCGAGCGCTTCGCGCAGGGACTCGGTCGTGGCCTGCGTCGCCATCAGGGCGCGCTGCTCTCGACTTTCGTCCATCAGCTTGAGTTTGCGATAGGGATAGAGGACATCGCCCACGCTGGCCATGAATGCATCGGTGAGGTCGAAGTGGCCAACGATGACCGGGATCAAATACTCTTTCGAAATCTTGACGCCGTCGATGGCTACGTTGCGCCGGTCCTTGAAGTGAATGCGACCGTCTCGGTCGACGGTGGCATCGAAGGGCTGACCGGTCGCGCGCATCGTGCCGCCACCGGATGGACGCCAGCCCGAGCCGATTGGCTCCTTGCCCTCGGGGTTGCCAAGCAAGTCGCCACGTGCTGAGCCGGAAGGAGGATGCGCGGCAGCGGCGGCGATGGCCGCCTCTAGCCCAGAGCCTGCAAGTGGATCGAGATTCGTCGCCGGGCCACCATCCCGCATGCGCAGGAACGAGCCCGCCGGTACATCGGGCGACTCTTCGCCAGGCACCGGGCTTTGTACCTTCCATGACTCCGAGCCCGGTTGAGCGACCAAGGATCGACTCAGCTCTTGCGAGGCACTTGCGGGCGCTCCGGTCGTGCTCGGGCCACGAACCTCGGAGTTTGGTGTGGGTGGCGAGGGGGGGAGCTTCGCGATTCGGGTCAGTGCAAGATTGGCGGGTGGCAGGCGATCGTCGTGGCGGATCTCAGGTGCAAGAAACTCGATAGCGATGGGGACTGGCTCGGGAAGGGGGCGCGTTGCATCGCTCGATGTGCTCTCCTCCTCGGCTGGCAAGGGCAACACCACCCGATCTGTGTCGGGGGCCGGCCAAAACGCAAGAATCAAGCCGTGAGCTGAGAGCGCGCAAGCAAGAGCTATGGTGGCGCTGCGATCCACATAGGGAGGACTCTTGCGCATCGGAAAGCGTTGCCCGTTGCAGCCCCGATCTTAGCGCTTGCGCTCGAGACGTAGGTTTATGGCGCTCTTGTATTGGGTGGGACGCACTTCGATCTCTTGCGAGGAAAATCCCATTCGCGCCACGGTAATCATTGAGGGCTCGAAGGCCGGTAAGCGGATCGAGAGAGGGGTTGAGCCAAGCACGAGGCCGTCGAGTTTCACGATGGCCTTCCGAGGTATGGAGTTGACGAGCACGACGTAGCGAGGTCGCACCAGGGCCAGCTGGCCACTCCGATGATCATCCTGTGCGTCAAGCGTGAGCTCGGCTGCCTCGTAGCGGGAATGCCGAATGTCCACGCTCTTGGCCTCACAGGGCAGGGGCCCTGCATAGGGAGTGACCCCGACGAAGCTGCCTTCATAAAAGAGGGCTGCACCATCGGGTGTCGTTGCGATCGCGGCCTGGCACATACCTTCTGCTAGCGGAGCAGGCTCAGCTTGTGTGGCAGGGGAGGCTTGGTCCACTTGGTTGGCAAGCGGAGGGGTGCCAGGTTCAAACTTTGCCTCGACACGTGTGCCGGGCGCGGGCGTCGATGCATCGGGGCTCGCTTTCGCTGCCGCGACGCTGTCGTCGCCCCCGGTGCCCCACAACAAGAAACCCAGTAGAAGTCCAATCGCCAGCGCCGTTAGGGTTGGTACCAGGAGTGCGCGATTGAACTTATGTAGTGGCAGCTTGCTGATGAAAGCCGTGTGGGTCGCCAGCCGGCCAGGCCGCACATCACGCGGGTCGACAAAGATGGACGATGGCATCTCGTTGTACAGCGAACTCATCGACGGGCTCTTGGCTGCGCCTGCGATCGAGCCGTGCACGGGACCAGGCATCGAGCCGTGCATGACACCGGGTATCGACGCTTGCATCGAACCCTGCATCGAACCCTGCATCGAACCCTGCATCGAACCCTGCATCGATGCGTGCGCGGGCGCCGGCGTGTGTACCTGGGGCGCCGCTGCGGGCGCACCTGCCTGTCGCATGGATGCGAGTGTTGGAATCGCCATCGACGCGCCAGTAGGACGAGGGGTGTTTACTTGCGGGGCTGGCAGGGGGGGCGCAAGTGGATGCAAGCCGGGTGGCATGCCGCGCATCTGCGTTGCCTCTCCCAGACCCGCCGCCGGGCTCTCCGGATCGAGATGCGCGATATGCGTGGCTTCGTTCTCGTCAGAGAGATCCGAGGCATTGCTATGCGTCATCAGCGCAAGTGCTTCCTCGCCGACGATCATGGTCGCCTCTTCGCCATCGTCGATGAGATCGCCGATAGAGGTCTTCTCAACCTCGTCTTCACTGAAAGTAATGCCGGCGATGGAGGTGCGCTCACTCGAGCTGCCCGTGAGCCCGGTGCCGTCGATGATGTCGGTTCCGGCGATGGCGGTCGATTCAACCTCCGTGATCGGCACGACGGTTGGCTCCACACCCAATCGAGCCAGCGATCCTCGACCGAGCGCTCTGGCACCCACACCTTTGCGCACCTGGGTCTCATCTCCAAGCAGTGGCGGGAGCGGCGTATT
>JAHEAK010000592.1 GCA_024642805.1 Kofleriaceae bacterium
CCGGGCGCTCCGCTGGCTGCGCGCGGGCCCGGGCGAGCAAGGACTCAGCATGCTCCTCGGGGTTGGCCCACTCTCGGCGGGCGATTTCGAGTGCCGCGACAACGTGGGGATTACCGGGGGAAATGTTGTCAGCCAGCAGGAGCGGTTTGAGTGCGCGATCGGGCTCGCCGGCGTCGAGCCAAGCCTGGCCAGCGATGGCGTGAAAGCGCCCATCCTTGCTCTGACGAAACTCGAGCTCGGCGGTCCGAGCGGCATGATCGGCGCGCCCTGTCGCCTGGCACAGGTGGCGCATGCGGGCCAAGACATCCAGTTGCGTGCGATCGTTCTGATAGGAAGCCGCATACAGGTCGGCCGCGATCTGCGGATCGAGAACACAGAACTCGCACAGGGTGGCCAGTTCTTTGAGCAAGGCGGCTTTCTGCTGCGGAGCCAAGGACGCGTGGTCGAGCACCACCCGGGCGAGCTTGGGCGTTGCTGCCGACCAATCCAGTTCGTGCCACAGGCGAGAGCGCAGCTCTTCGCATAATGTGCGGCTCACGATTGCTTCTCCCTGAGCATGCGAAGCACCAGCGGTGAGTCGGGATCGAAGCGCAGCGCTCGCTCGAAGTGACTGTGGGCGGCATCGTCTTGTGAGCGCTTGCGAGCCATCAGTCCAGCGGCCAGGTGAAAGAGCGAGCGCAAAGCGTGATCATCGGGGTGTGATTTGATCGGGGTCTGCAGGTGTTGGCAGGCCTTGCTGTAATCACCCTGCGCGATGAGGTCGCGGGCGGCGTGCACGGCCAGGGACACTTCGTCCTCGGGCGGCGTCGGGGCGGCGACGGCTGGCTCGTCATGACCGAGGCCTGCCACTTTGAGAAGCGCTTCAAAACGGCCACGCACAGGCTCGGGAATGACCAAGAAACGAATGCCAATGCCAGGGCGCTGACCGGGTTGGTTCGGCTCGACATGCCTCACCACTTCTGCAGGCAGCTCGATGCTCTCGCGATCAGGAGTGAGCACGCTGAGTTCGAGAATCGAACCGATGGGCAGGAGAGTCTGGCAGCGCAGCAACATGCCGCCGCGGCTGATGTTGTGCATGTAGAAGGTTTGGATGTCCTGCCAGGTCTTGCAGGCGACCTTGATGCTCTGCCCCATGGGCGCTCTGGCATGGACTCGACCGGTGGGCCGCTCGGCAAACTCTTCGTCGGTGCTAGGTCGGGGCGTGGCGGCAGTTGTTTCTGCAGTCGTCCTCGCTGCAGTCACCTCGCTATCATCCGGTGGTGTTGGTGCTGCGGGCGTTGTTATGACGCTTGGGGGGGCAGTTTCGAACGCTGTGTCGGGTGTTGTTGCCAGCGCTGTTTCGGGTGCTGTTTCAGGTGTCGCCTTCGCCGAAGATGTGGGGCTGGCGCTTGCGGGTTCGCAAGCGAGCAACGCGGCCGCGATGGCCGCCGACGTCGGCTCGTACTGCTTGGCCAGGGAGAGCTTCGCTTTTGCGGCACGTAGTTCACCCTTGGCGATGAGCTCGTTGCCTTGGCTGTAGAGCGAGCGAGCCTGTGGGTTGCTCGGGTCCTGCGAGGCCGAGCCCTGGGCTTGATCACTGCGATCCTCTCGGAAGCGTATCGTTCCGCTGCGAAGCTGTACGTCGTACTTTGCCCGCAGCTGCGGGTTGCTGAGGATGCGAAAGGCCTCGCCGACGCGCGCGTACACCCGGGTGAGGGTCGTCTTGCGTGCAGAGTCAGGTTCGCGACTGTGGCGGTCCGGGTGCAGCACCCGAACCTGTCGCTCATAGCGAGCCTGCAGGGTCTGGCTGTCGACGTCGAGGGGCACCCCCAAGAGCTGGTAGTAGCTGAGGGTGTCCAGGCTTTCATCGAGCTTAGTAAGCTCGATCCAGAAGGCGTCGGTGGGGCGTTTCATGACGGTGAGGCCGCCCGGCCATTGTACTCGTTGGTCGCGACGGGCGCGAACCCTTCCGAAAGCAGGCGCGGCGCCCACGAGGACGCCGCACAGGACTTCCGAAAGCGGGCCTTTGGAGCCCGCTGCCGGCACGTAGGAGCTGTAGCCGCTTAGCGGGAAAGGGCAGCGAGCTCGGCGCCGCCGAAGAAGAAGCCGATTTCGACCTTGGCGGTGTCAGCAGCGTCGGAGCCGTGACAAGCATTACGCTCGATGTTGGTGCCGACCAGTTTGCGAATGGTGCCTTCGGCAGCCTCGGCGGGGTTGGTGGCGCCCATGATCTCGCGGTTGCGAGCAATGGCGTTGTCGCCCTCGAGAACTTGCACGACGCATGGGCCTTCGGTCATGAACTTGACCAGGTCACCATAGAAGGGGCGCTCTTTGTGAACCGCGTAGAACTCCTTGGCTTGCGCCTCGGTCATGCGGATCATTTTCTGCGCGAGAATCTTGAGACCACCCGCTTCGAGGGTGGCGACGACGGTGCCGATCTTGTTGTTGGCAACAGCGTCGGGCTTAACGATGGAGAAGGTGCGTTCAATTGCCATGGGGGGCTTCGTAGGTGCTTTGCGCGGCGAGGTCAAGTGGACTTTTGTGCCAATGCGGGCCCTCTATTCGTTTCGGCCGATAGGAGTGGAGGCCGGCGATGTCTTTGGCGAGGGGGTGGAGGAATACACCTGCGCTAGGGCGCGCTTTGGCCGGGCTGCCGACTGCTTCGCAGGGCGCTGTGGCGTCGCTTGGGAGGCTTGCGGGGGCAGCGCACGACCTTCGCTCGTCGTGGGTTCTCGGCCCGCGGTCCTCGCGGCGATCGTCTGGGCACTTGCACACCGATGCCTTGGGCCCCGGCCTGCGAAACACGCCGGCAAAGGCCGCACACTGCTCCCTCCGCTTTCGGTGGAGCGCCAGCGCCGTGCCCCCATCGAGCGGCAGCGTACCACAAGGGGAGTCACAACAAGCGAGCCACGAGCGCAGTCACCCGAAAGCGAAGCCACCGAATGGAGTCGCGAGCGCAGTCACCACAAGCGGGGTCACCACAAGCGGGGTCACCACAAGCGGGGTCACCACAAGCGGAGTCACGAGCGCAGTCACCCGCAGTGGAGTCACGAGCGCCGTCACCCGAAAGCGAAGTCACCGAAAGTGGAGTCACCAAAGCGGAGTCACCAAAGCGGAGTCACCAAAGCGGAGTCACCAAAGTGGAGTCACCAAAAGCGGAGGCAGCCGCGCACGGCCTTCGCAGTCGCGTTTCGCAGGCCGAGGCCCAAGTCATCCGATCACAAGTGCCCACACGATCGCAGCGGCGATCGCGGGCCGAGAACCCGCGACCCGCGAAGGTCGCGCGTGGCTGCCGCCAGCCCCACAAGCGACGCCACGGCGCCCTGCGAAGCAGTCGACAGCCCGGCCAAAGCGCGCCCTGGGGCAGATGTATTCGTCCGTGCCATCGCCAGAGGACAGAGCCAGCCCATCAACTCATCAACTCATCGATCGATCCATGGATCCATCGATCCATCCCTCCAGCATCGGTCGCCCCACCGAAACGAAAAGAGGCCCGGCAAATGCCGAGCCTCGTATCGCCGCGAGCCGAGTCGTTGCCTTAGAGCAGACTCTTCAGGGTCGCGCCCATCTCCGCCGGCGTCTTGGCCATCGCAATGCCCGCGGCCTGCATGGCTTTGATCTTCTCGGCGGCGGTGCCTTTGCCGCCAGCGATGATGGCGCCAGCGTGGCCCATGCGCTTGCCAGGAGGAGCCGTCTGGCCCGCGATGAAACCGGCCACTGGCTTTTTGACATGCTCCTTGACGTAGGCGGCAGCGGCTTCCTCGGAGGAACCGCCAATCTCACCGATCATCATGATGGCTCGAGTGCCAGGATCTTCGTTGAAGAGCTTGAGGCAGTCGATGAAGTCCATGCCTTTGACTGGATCGCCGCCAATACCGATGGCGGTGGATTG
>JAHEAK010000053.1 GCA_024642805.1 Kofleriaceae bacterium
CTCGTCAAAGCCGCTGGCCGTCACTTGCAAGACGAAGGGCACGCCGGCGTAGAGCTGTCGGCTCTGCACGCTCAGCTGCACCTGCGGCGTCTGCGCCTCGGCCTCCGCGCCGGCTGCCAGGAGCCAGCTCAGAGCGACCAGCGAGATGATCCATCGTGAGGCGCGCACTACCAATCCTTCCCGACAGTATCGCCGCCGGCGCCCTGTTTGTCGCCCTCGCGCTCGCGCTGACGCGCGGCTTCCTTGTCGCGAATCTCTTGCAGCTTGCGGTCGGCCTGTTGTTTGGAGACCTCTTGTTGCTGATCCTGCTCCTTGGGCTGATCTTGCTTTTGATCCTGCTGATCCTGGTTCTGATTCTGATCCTGATTCTGGTCCTGGTTTTGGTCTTGAGGAGGCTCCAGGATCTCAATGGCCGCCCGTATGTGGTCGATGGCCACAGGTTGATCGCTGAGGGCCGGACTCAGATCGACTGACATCGTCGCGGAATCGGCAAGCGCGCGCTCGAGGGTTGCCGAGGCGGTCTTCATCGCTTCGAGAGCCGCTCGCACTTCGCCTGCGGCGGCAGCAAACTTCTGCGCGCCTTGCTTGGCCTGAGGATCTTCAGAAGCGCCAGCGGCATCCGCCTGTTGCTCGAGAGCGGCAGCCAGGGCCTCGGCGAGGGCCGCGTGCTTGGCCTGGGTCGGCACCAGGGGCGCCAGGAGCGCGGCCCGGTCGGCGTCCAGCTGGGTGGCCTGCGCATCGCCGGTGCGATCGTAGGTCTCGCTCTGATCGCGATGCAGCTCTTTGAGATGCTCGACGATGGTAAAGAAGATTCTGCGCAGCTCCTCGATGTCCTTCTGGGCGCTCTGTGCCAGTTCGAGAGTTGTCTGGGCATCGCCCGCCAAACGACCACCGCCGGCGACGAGAGTGAGCTGCTCGGCGACCTGCGCGAGCTTGCCGGCCGCTGACGCTCGAAACTGCTCGGCCATGTCGTAGGTCTGCTTGGCACCGGCAGCGGCCTCGTCACCACCGCCGCCGCCTTGTTGCGCCTGGGCCTGGGCCTGCGCTTGCGCTTGCGCGGCCTCATCGGCGATGAGCGCGATCATGCGATCGAGTCGATCGACGTTGCGCTGCGAGGCCTCGAGGGCCTGCTTGGCCCGCTCCGCGGTTGGCATCTCGGCAAGCTCCGGCGTGGCCTTGGCAAGCTCGGGATCGAGCATGGCGATGACGCCGGCCTGCTCGGCGTAGGTGAGCTCGATGAGGTTCTTCAGCTCGCTAAAGTACTCGATGGCGCGCAAGAGGCTGCGCAGCGCCTCGGTCTCTTGCTCGCCGGCCTTGGCCAGGCTATCGCCGCTCAGACTGTCGCGGGCCTGGCCCATGAAGTCGACGGTGGACTGCAGGAAGGGCACCGCTTTGCCGGCCATCTCCAAGGCGCGCGCGGCCTTGGCATCGACCTCGCTCCCTGGCTCGGGCGGTGGAGCGGAGGCAGCGGCCTGAAAGCGCATGAGCACCTCGCTGGCGCGATCGAGAACATCGACCTCGCGCTCGCTCAGGTGTTCGGCACTGAGCCAGGCCGGCACCTCTTGCTTGGCAAGTGCCTCCTCGCCGGGCATGTTGAGCTGGTGGCTAGTGAGAGCCAGGCGCGCATTGGTGTCGGAGAGCAGCGCATTTTGATCCTGGGCGACGCCTTTGAGAGCAGCCACAGGATCCATCAGCTGCTCGCGCGCACGTTTGAGCTGGGCCAGACCACTGGTGGCCCGCAAGTGTGCCTGGCGAGCATCTAGTTTGCGCAGGGCGCGTCGTGTGTCATCGATGGAAACCCGCCCGGAGTGCAAGTACGAGTCGAGCGAGCGCAGTTGCATCTGCCTGAGCTTGTCCTGTTGCTGCATCTCCTCGGGCTTCTGACCATCGAGCCCGGCGAGCTCATCGGCGGCGAGATCGGAAATGGTGCCGACCTCAGCCATCAGCACCCTCTCGTTGGTAGCCAGCCCGGCAAAGGCGTCCTTGAAGGCGGTAGGCTCGACTTCGGCCCCGCTGTGCGCGACGGCTTCCATCAGCTGGCGCACCTGATCACGCAGCGCGCGCTCATCCTCGATGACGCGATCGAGCTTGGCTTCCAGGCCATTCTTTCCCTGGTTGATTTGATCGGCGAGCACCTGCAGCTTGCGGCCGACGATCTGCAGGTTCTCCCTGGCATCCGTGTCGTCGGAGCGAACCCGCGCGGCGTCTTGAAACCAGGAACGGGCCTGCTCGAGCTCGGCGATGGCCTTTTGCGGCTCGCTCAGCTCCAGATCGTCGGCCTTGCGCACGTGCAGCATGCCCAGGTTGAAGGCGGCCGAATAGCGCACGGGCTGATCGCCGCGCGCTTCATTGCGAGCATCGAGAAAGGCGGTCTCGGCGCGATCCAGATCGCCCTCAGCCATGAGATCGATACCGTGGTTGTAGCGGCTGCGGGCCGCCGACTCGGCGTTCTTGGTGCAAGAAGAACTGACTAGAGCAGTGACTAGAGCACTGAAGAGCAGGACGCTGGTGAGTAGTGGACGAATTGACATGGCGGTCCCTCGCTAGGCTTGGGATGGCTTTGGAGATGGGCCGACGGACAGCAGAGCCACCGCCAGCAGCGACAACATGGACAGTAGAATGAGAATCGGATAGCGCTCGTCTGGCCGCACCTGCACTGACTTGACGGCGGCTTCCTCGACGATGGGTTCTATGTGTTCATCGACGATGGACTGCAGATCCAGCGCCGCTACCTTGGCGGGGATGTACACGCCTTCGGTCTTGCGGCTGATGCTCTCGAGCAGCTTGCCGTCGACCTTGGTGATCACAGGGTTGCCATCGCGATCCTTGACCACCTCTTGCACACCGGTGCTGGGATCGGTGATGCGAATCTGCGATCCTTCCTCGCTGCCAAGACCAATGGCGACGATCTTGACCCCGGCCTTGGCAGCCTCATCGGCGGCCTCTTCCGGATAGCTCTCGTGATCTTCGCCGTCGGTGATGAGCAAGAGCAGGCGCGACGCCGAGCCACCGTCCTCATCGAAGGCGGCAAGGCTGGTGCGGATCGCTTCACCGATAGCGGTTCCTCCGCGCGACACACTGCTCGGACCCGCACCGCGCAACATCATGCGAAAGAAGCCGTAGTCGGGGGTGAGCGGCGAGAGCAAGCTTGCTTTGCCCGCGAAGACCACCAGGCCAACGCGATGCCCTGCCAGTTGATCGAGCATGCGACTAATCTCCGACTTGGCGCGCGCCAGACGATTGGGCGCGGCGTCTTCGGCCAACATGCTGCGCGACACATCGAGTGCGACGACGATGTCGGCCGAGACACGCGCGCCGGTGACCTCCTTGCTCACGCCCGGAACCTGAGGGCGCATGAGAGCAAAGACGCCGGCACACAGCGTGGCGAAGATGAAGAAGAGGCGCAGCACGCGCCGCTCGGCCGAGATCCCAGAGGCCAGACGGCGTTGCATGATGGGCGACAAGAAGCGGCCAAGCTCGTTGCGATTGGCAAGCTCGCGATAGGCGAGTAGCGCCACCAGAGCGGCAACCGGCCAGAGCAGGTGGACCCGCTCCATGTGCATCCACACCCAGGAACTCATACCAACCTCCTGAGCACGGTGGCGGTCAAGAGCCAGGCCAGAGCGGCCAAGAGGAGCCCTGCCCCCGCGAAGTAGTCGTAGTACTCGGTGAACTCGCGATAGCGCTCTTCGCCTATCTTGGTGCGCTCGAGGCCATCGATCTCACGGTAGACCTGCCGGAGCGCGCTGGCATCGGTGGCGCGGAAATAGCGCCCGCCGGTGCGCTCGGCGATCGCCTGCAGGCTCTCTTCGTCGATCTCGACTTCGACCTGTTGCAGAACTTCGCGGCCGGAAAAAGGATCCATCATGCGCACCGGCGCCAGTCCCTGCGTTCCTGCGCCAATGGTGTAGACCTTGATGCCGAGGGTGTGCGCCAACTCGGCCGCCGCCAGCGGTGTCTCTTCGCCGCGATTGTTGACACCGTCGGTGAGCAGGATGACCACTCGCGACTTGGCCTCGCTGGCGCGCAATCGCTCCACGGCCAGGCCCAGGCCATCGCCGACCGCCGTGCCATCTTCTCGACGTGAGTCGACGATCTGCAAGGTGTCAGCAATCTCGACCAGGATGTCGTGATCGAGAGTGAGTGGGCAGCGCGTGTCGGCAAAGCCCGCGAAGCTGACGATGCCTATCGCGTCGTCTGGGCGCCCCTTCTCGTCCTCGCCGCCAAGAACGAAGTCCTTGAACACGCTCATGACGGCCTCGAGTCGAGTGCGCTCTTTGTCGCCCTCGCTGAGATCGAGTGCCTTCATGGAGCTGGAGATATCGACGGCCATCATGATGGCGATGCCTTCGCGCTCGATGCGCTGCGAGCGATCGGGGAGTCGAGGACCAGCCAGAGCGATGCCCAGCAGGATACTGGCCGCTGCCAGCAAGGCGGGTGGCAACCACAAAAGGCGCGTGCGAAAGCTGCTGCCACGTGCGGGCAAGAGTCGCAGGGAGGAAAAGATGACCCGACCCGAGGGCGCAAAGGCCAGGGCGATGATGAGCGGCGCAAGCAAACAGCTAAAGAGATAGACCGGATCGCGAAACTCGAGCGGCTCGAATAGTTTCAGTAGCCACATTAGGCGGCCTCCTCGTCATCCAGCGCAGGCACCTCTTCAGCTTCGACCGGCGCTTGCTCACAGGTCTCGAGCAAGAATCGGCGCGCGGCTTCCAGCACGGAGCGCGACTCCTCGTCGCCTGGCTCGTAACCGGCAAACTTGACCTTGTCGCAATCGGCGAGAAAGCCAGTGAGCAGTGACTTGTGCTCGGCGCTCAGCTGCACGGAGCGCTGGGCGACGCGCAGAAACTCCTCGGTGGTCAGCTCGGGCGCGCGCAAGGCAAAGCGATCCTCGAGGTAACGGCGCACGATGCCGCTCAGACGCACGTACCAGGCGTCGAGTTCCTCCCCTTGCGGCAGACCCTGGCGCTCGAGCTCGGCCAGTGCCAGCGAAGCTCGCTCGTAGGGAGAAATCTTAACTTCGGTGCGGCGCCGACGACGTACGAGCAGTAGTCCGCCAATCACCCCCAAGAGCGGCAAGCCGAGGGCCGTCCACCAGTAGCGCTGCCAGGTCGAGCGACCGATGTCCTCGTCGAGGGCTCGGCGCACAGGTTTGAGCTCGGCGTCGGTGGCCTTATCACCGGCAAGCACGTGTTTGACCTGGATGGCGATCTCATCGGTGAGCAGCTCTTGTTCCTCTTGGCCAGCCTCCGCGCCCGGTCGTTTGTCGACGAAGGCGATGCGCAGGGGCGGAATGCGCATCCGGCCACTGTTGGCGGCCTGAATGCGGTAAGCCTGGGTAAAGCGCTCGCCACCTTCGATGGCCTTGCGCTCGTTGACGTAGCCCTCGATGGCGAAACGGGAGAAGGCCTCTTGGAAGACAGGCATCTCGACCTGCACGCCATCCTCGGCCTCAACCTCGAGGGTCAGCGACATGATGTCGCCGATCAGAGGTTCTTTGGGAGTGAGCGTGACACTTGCTTTGACCGGACCGATGGTGTTTTCCACGCTGATGGGCTCGCCCTGGGCGACCAGGGGCGCAACTTCACTCGTGCTCGCGTCGGGTCCTTCGCTCTTGCATGCGCCGGCGCCGAGAACAGCGCAAAGGCCGAGAAGAGCGCGAGCGGGCCCGCCGTGCGGAAATCGACTGCCGCGAGTCATCGCCGAATTCTCCGCTCGCGCATGCGAAAGAAAGCCAGGAGCGGCTCAATGACCGGCTGGGCGGCGTCGATCTTGAGCAGGTCGACCTTGGAGGCGCGCAGGGAGCTCTCCAGTTTGTTGATGCGCTCTTGCCCGTGCTCGGCCGCTAACTGGCGAAAGGCCGCCGAGCGCGAGTCGATGGTGCGAGTGGCACCGGTCTCGGCATCCTGCAACGTGATGAGGCCAGCCGGCGGCAGCTCGAGCTCACGCTGATCGCTGACCAGGGCACAGATGACATCGTGGCGGCGATTGCAGTGGCGCAGCATGTCGATGTAGTCGTCGTCCAAGAAATCGGAGATGAGGAAGAGCACGACCTTGCGCGGCAAGACCCGTCGACAAAACTCCAAGGCGTCGCTGATGTTGGTGGCGCGATTGACCTGGGTGCGCCGGCGCGAGAGCAGACGGCGAAAGCGGTGCAAGACCGCCCTGGGCAGGCCAAAGGGGTTGCCTGGCGAAAGCGCCGTCGGCGAGTCGTCCTGGCCGCGCGCCAGCACCTCGCGAACCACTCGCAAGGCGTGCTTCTGACCACTGCGCGGTGGAATGTACTCCTCGGTCTCGCCGTGAAAGAGCAGGAGCCCGACCTTGTCCTGATTTTGAATCGCCGAGAAGGCCAGCAGAGCGGAGAGCTCGACCGCGGCTTCGCGCTTGGAGCGATTCGCGGATCCGAAGTCCTGCGAGGGCGAGATGTCGACCAGCAACATGACCGTGAGCTCGCGCTCCTCGACGAAGCGCTTGACGAAGGTCTCGCCGGTGCGCGCGGTGACGTTCCAGTCAATGGTGCGAACGTCATCGCCGGGCACGTAGGGTCGAACCTCGTCGAACTCCATGCCGCGCCCCTTGAAGACCGAGTGGTACGCGCCAGCCAATACATCGGCGACTTGCCGACCGGTGGTCAGCTGCAGTCGCCTTACCTGTTGGACGATGTCCGAGGTCAGCATCTCGCGATCCTAGTGAGCAAGGGTTAGGGAACTTCGACGTTTTCCAAGATCATGTCGATGATGTCGTCGCTGGTCTTGCCCTGTGCCTCAGCCTCATAGCTGATGAGAATGCGGTGACGCAGAACTTCTTTGGCGATCGACTTTACGTCGTGCGGGCTGATGTACGAGCGCCCGCCCAGTAGCGCATGCGCCTTGGCGACTTTGACCAGGTTGATGGATGCGCGCGGAGACGCGCCGTTCTCGAGCAAGTTGGCCAGCGCGGGCATGCCAGCGCCAGCCGGATCGCGAGTGGCAGCCACGACATCGACGACGTAGCGCTTGACCTTGTCGTCCATGAAGATCTGCGAAGCGGCCTTGCGCGCGCGCATGACATCATCGAGCTGCATGGTGATGTTCACCGTTGGAGTTGCTGCCGAGCCGGCCATGCGATCGAGGATCTTCATCTCCTCTTCCTTGCTAGGATAGTCGACGACGAGCTTCATCATGAAGCGGTCGAGTTGCGCTTCCGGCAGCGGATAGGTGCCCTCCTGCTCGATGGGATTTTGCGTTGCCAGCACCAAGAAGGGCTCGCTGAGCTTGAAGGTCTCGTCGCCGAGAGTCACTTGATGCTCTTGCATGGCCTCGAGAAGAGCCGCTTGCACCTTGGCGGGCGCGCGATTGATCTCATCGGCCAGAATCAAGTTGGCGAAGACCGGTCCCTTCTTGACCGAGTAGCTGCCCTCGCGCGGGTTGTAGACCTGGGTGCCGGTGACGTCGCCAGGCAACATGTCGGGGGTGAACTGAATCCGGGAGAACTCGGCGTTGGTTGCGTGCGCCAGGGTGCGAACCACCAGGGTTTTGGCCAGGCCGGGGACGCCCTCGAGAAGCACGTGGCCTCCGGCCAAAAAGCCCAGCAAGAGCTTGTGCAACATGTCCTCTTGCCCAACCAGCACCTTGCCGACCTCGGCCTTGAGAGCACCAAAGCTCTCCTGTAAGCGTAGGATTTCGTCTGATATTTGCTCAGTAGCCATGTGACCTCTTTGATTCCTGCCACAGCAACCTGTGTCGGGCGAAAGAGATTCCCCAATTCGTCGATCAACTTCAAGGCATGGACCGGTGACAAGATTGCGATATCGATAAGAGTGGCGCGTTTGAATCCGCCTCAACACAGCTCGTGCGATGCTGAGCGCCATGAGCGCAGATGCCAGCCAGCAAGCGAGCAATCTCCCCACCACCGCCGACCTCTTGAGCGCGCAAGAACGCCTCGAGCCGCACCTCTTGCCCACGCCGGTCATCTGCAATCCGCGCCTGGATGAAGTGGCTGGCGCCGAGCTGTGGATCAAAGCTGAGAACCTGCAACACATCGGCGCTTTCAAAGCTCGCGGTGCTCTCAACACGGTCGCGCAACTTCCCGCACAGACCGCCGCCAAGGGTCTGGTCACCTATTCCTCTGGCAATCACGCGCAAGCGGTTGCCTGGGTAGCCAAACGCTTTGCTCTCAAGGCCACCATCTTCATGCCCACCAACGCGCCGAGCGTCAAAGTAGCAGCGGTGCGACGCATGGGTGCGGAGGTCGTGATGGTCGGCACCACCTCACTCGAAAGGCAGTCGGCGGCTCTCGACTTTGCCGGCAAGACCGGCGCCTTCATTATCGAGCCCTTCGATCACGCGCACACGATCGCAGGCCAGGGCACCGCGGCTCTCGAGCTGCAACAAGAGGTCGCCAGCCGATGTGGTGCCGCCCTCGACGAAGTCTTCGTACCTATCGGTGGCGGTGGCCTGGCTGCCGGCGCGTGCCTGGCCTTTGCCGGATCACAGACGGAGGTCATTGGCGTCGAACCGGAGGGCTGCAACAGCATGCAGCAAAGCCTTGCCGCCGGGCACGTGGTCTCCGTCGAGCCCGGCCCTACCCTCGCCGACGGCCTGCGCCCGACTCGTGTTGGTGAGCTAAATCTAGCAATATGCAAGCAGCATTTACGAGAAGTTCTTACCGTCAATGATGACGAGCTCGGCCTGAGCCTGGTGCGACTGCTCCTGTGGGCCAAGATTCTCGTCGAACCATCGGGAGCCGCCGCGCTGGCTGCCGCGCTGCGCAGTGCCCGCAAAGGAGCACGCGTGGGCGTCATCTTGTCGGGTGGCAACATGGCCGCATCGACCCTGGTGGAGCTGCTCGGCAAGCACGCGGCGGCGGTCGAAGCCTGAGAGCTCGCTGACGGAGGCGAGCGAGCTGCCTTAGGGATTGTTCGGATCGGCTTGCGCGGTGAGGGTGCGCTCGTCGCTCAACATCACGCCCTCGGCATCGCTGAGACTGACGCGAAAGAGCACCTCCGTGCCTGCAAGCTCCGCGTCGTCTTGAATGTCCAAGATGACGGTTCGACCGATCATTTCGACGCCACCGACTCCGGGCCGCAAGCCCTGCTTGTAGCTGGAGGCCATGGCATCCACGCGCAGGTCACCAACAAAGACTTCGAAGCTGGTCTGCGGATTGTTGGGATCACTGAGATCGTTTGGGTCGCCAGGATTGATGTTGCTAGCGCGCATCGAGCCGTAGAAGTGAAAGCCGCCCTGTGGACCGCGCACGATCAGGATGGTGTCGCCGTCGACGAGGGGCTCGAAACTCGCCGATCCGGTACCAAGCTCGAGACTCGGTGGACCGGCATCAAGGCCGCTTGCGCTCTCGCCGCAGGCCGTGCTCAGTAGCAGGCAGCAGAGCGCTGTGGCGCGGGCGAGCCTGCTGGGGCGGCTTGGCCGGCCAGCCCCCGGCTGCCGCGCAGGCTCTAGATGCACAGGCACTGGCAGTCGTTGTTCTGACGCAAGCAGCTCTCGCCAGAGCCGGCCGCCAGGACTTCGTCCCAGCTCGACGAGGCCAGATCGAAGCGCCAGGTATCGTCGAGATGATCGCTGCAGTCGGACTCGCCGCCGAAGAGCCACAGGCCGCCTTGGGCGTAGCCGAGGAAGCCGCCGGATCGACGCTCGGGACCAGAGAGATCCTCGGTGACGTAGTCCTTGGGAATTTCCTGGGCGTTGCCGAGGCAGCCGAGAGCGGCGCCCGTGAAGGTGTCGCCTGCCCACAGGTTGCTAAAGGCGCTGGCGTTGGGATCGAAGGCCCACACGTCGTTGGCGACGCCGAGGTCGGCGTGCCCGCCCATGATGATGTACTGATCGCCCTCCTTGTCGTAGGTCATCTGCGCGGAGAAGCGCCCCGATGGTCCGCTTGTGCCATCGCTCAGTTTGCTCCACGCGCCGCTGGCAAGATCCAGCGAGTAGAGATCACGATTGCCAGCCGTGACGAAGTCACCAACCTGACCGCCGTAGACGATGAGCTTGTTGCGCTTGCTGTCGTGGGTGTAACCGACGAAGAGGCGATTGGGCGCTGGCGCTTGCCCGGAGACACTCACTTCCTGCCAGGTGCCGCCGCTAAACTTCCAGACCTCGGTCGAGACATCGATGGTCAGGGCGCTCGGGTTGGTGTCGCCACCATAGACATAGAAGCTGTCGCTGGCGGCGTCGTAGGCGGCTGCCGCGAAGTAGCGCGGGGCTGGACCATCGGTGCCGTCGCTCAGTCGCTCCCAGGTGCGGGCGCTGAAGTCGAAGGCCCACAGATCGTTGTACAGGGTGTAGTTGCCCGTCATGCCGGTTGGCCGAAAGCGACCGCCAAAGACCAACATGCGCTGCGCGTTGCTGTCGAAGGCAACCGCGTGCCGACCGCGCGCGCTCGGTCCGCCTGGATTGGTCAGCGCCCAACCGAGACCTGGCTCGAAGATCCAGGTGTCGTTGCGATACGCGGCCTGTGGAATCTGATTGACGATGGGACCGTCGTCGCCGCCGAAGACCGCGAACACGCCGGTATCAGGATCGATGGCGCCGTGAATATCACTGCGTTTGGTCGGCTTGAGTTGATTTTGCAGACCGGCATCTGGCCCGCCATTGCCTCCGCCGTCATCGCCACAAGCCCCACAAAGCACTGCAAAAGCCAGGGAAACGCTCAGTACCTGATGCATGGCTGGAGTAGGCCACAGCCCGGCCGCTCACACAAGTGCTGCCGCCAAGGCCAGCTGCCCTCCTTGGCCGCGAGTGGAGCTGTTAGAGTCAGTGGCGATGAGCCAGTTGTGCGCGCGAACGCTGCTCGCATGTGTGACCGCGCTGGTGTGTCTGCACAGCCCGCGATCGGCGAGAGCCCAGAGTGGCGGGCTCTTCTTGCAGATGGACACGCAGCTCGAGCGCACTCGCCAACCGGAGAAGCTCAAGGGACTGCGCGATGTGCACAGCGCAGGCATGGCCGTCGATGCCTACGGTGGCAGCGCGCACATTGGATTTGCCGCCTACCTGAATGTGCACTTCGGCGGCGGCTACCAGGGCGGCTTCGCCTACCGGGTCTCGCTCTTGCCCGTTGGCGTTGCGCTCTACGATCGATCACAGACCATTGGCCTGGCCTTCGCGACCGGTCTGCAGTTGCAAGGAGTCACCGGGCATCAAGTGATCGGCGTGCAGCAACCGCTTCGCGCCGATCTGCGAGTGCGCCTCGGCACGCACCTGCTCCTCGACATGTGGGCCTCCAGTGATGTGGCTCTGGGAACGCGCCGCGACCAGGGCTCGAGGAACGCACCTGTCGGTGACGAGCTGCAGGCTGGTGCCTCGCTGCGCATTGGCCGCGGTGGTGATCGAGATGAGGGTCGTCACTCGCTGCGCTACGGCAGCGGCTACTTTGTCGGCGTGCTCTATGCCGAGCGCTTTGCCAACGAGTTTTGGGGACTGGCCATTGGCCACGGCATGGACATGCACGGCAGCTGAGCTGTGACTAGCTCCCTGGCGCGCTGGCTCAGCGATCCGCGAAGCCGATGCGACCAGGACCAAAGGGAATGACGATCGCGGGCGGCCAGAGGTCGACGCCAAAGGCGAGACTGAGAAGGTGCAGCTCGACGCCTTCGGTCAAACCGACCCGAAAGCCGAGCAAGGGCGTCTCGACCTGCACGCCCGTGCCACCGCTGGTCCACGAGGCACCGATGTAGCGGCCGCGGTAGTCCTTGCCAATGGCGGTGGCCGGCAAGTCCGCGTGCAAGTGACATTTGCGCAAGAGACGATCGATGAAGGTGTTGCTGTTGGGCCCGGGATAGGCCAGGTAGCTGCGCACGTAGAGCGCATCCTTCCAGCGATGGAGGCAGGCAATGCCACGCGAGGCCTCGGTGCCGCGCCAGATGGCGTGTACCTCGACCTGACCGTGATTGGTCTTGAGCGGGCCGGGTCCAAATCCGCCGTACTCTACCTTGTACCACTCCCCCTGCCCTTCTTCGCGCACAGCAAACCACGCGTGGCGGGCGATGGTGTCAATGGGCTCGGGCATGGTGACGCTAGCAAGCATGATGACCGCGTCGCTGCCCCCTGGCAGCGTGACCGGATGACGAAAGATCGCGCACGCACTCAGGAGCCAGGCACTGATCGAGATCAGAAGGGCGCGGTGCATGCGCAGAATCTAACACCCATACTGCTATGATGCCTGCGGGCAGATCGTGAGCACCGGACCGAGAAAAGGCGCGCTCGTCTTCATTCTAGTGACGATGGCGATCGACTCCGTTGGCTTCGGTCTCATCATTCCCGTCCTGCCCTCGCTGCTCAAAGAGCTCACGGGTGTGAGCGCGGGTCAAGCTGCGCCCTGGGCCGGCTACCTGGCCTTTACCTACGCGGCCATGAACTTTCTCTTTGGCCCGCTGCTCGGCAACCTGAGCGATCGCTTTGGCCGTCGGCCGGTCCTGCTCTTTTCGTTGGCCACGCTTGGCATCGATTACATCTTGATGGGTGTTGCGCACAGCATCTGGTTGCTCTTCATCGGCCGCCTTCTCTCGGGCATCTCGGGCGCGACCTTGTCGACGGCCAAGGCCTACATCGCTGACATCACGCCCGCCGAACATCGCGCCAAGGCCTTCGGCATGGTCGGCGCCGCCTTCGGGCTCGGCTTTGTCTTCGGTCCCGCCATCGGTGGCCTCCTCGGCGACATCGATGCGCGCGCGCCCTTCTTCGCGGCAGCCGCGTTGGCCCTGGTCAACGTGCTCTACGGATTCTTCATCTTGCCCGAGTCGCTCAACGCCGAGGATCGCCGACCCTTTGAGGCCTCGCGCGCCAATCCCCTCGGTGCCTTCTTGCAACTCTCGAAGCTGCCGACCGTCAAATGGCTACTGCTGGCGGTGGCGCTCTTTCACTTTGCGCACTTCGTGTATCCGGCGACCTGGAGCTTTCACGCCGACGCTCGCTACCACTGGGGCTCCAAAGAGATTGGCTGGTCGCTGGGAGCCGTCGGCATCGGTTTCACCATCGTGCAAGGCGGCCTCATCGGGCCCATTCTCAATCGCCTCGGCTCGGAGAAGACCGCCGTCTTTGGCCTCTTGTGCAATGTCGTGGCTTTCGTCGGCTTTGCCTTCGCCAGTGAGCCCTGGATGATCTACGCGTGGATTCCGGTGTCGGCGCTCGGAGCGGTTGGCGGTCCTGCGGTTGGCGCCCTGGTCTCCGCGCGAGTGGCCTCCAACGCCCAGGGCGAATTGCAGGGCGCCATGGCCAGCTTGCAAGCCCTGGCCAGTATGACCAGCCCCATTTTGATGACTCAGATTTTTTCTCACTTCGTCGATGGAGCCATCGGCAAACCGTTCTACGGTGCCGCCTTCTTGCTGGCCGCCGTCTTGACCGTGATCTCCATGGTTCCGCTGCGCGTGGGCCTGCGGGCTCGCTAGCCTAGCAGGCTGCTGAACAATTCAGCAATCACGCGCTAGCTGTGCTCAAACTGCTGAGCCTTCAAGAGTTGCTCTGGCGGAATCGAAGGACGGCCGCGCTTTGAATAGTTGCCGATGGCGCTCGCACAGACCAAGCGAAGACCTCAGTCCCCTATCGGCGAGGACTCTTTGCGCACGGCCACTGCGGCCCTGGCACGCCCAGGCCCCCCACGGCCTAACCCAAGACGTGCTACCACCGGCGCTCGCTCCCATTTCTTCAGCAGCCTGCTAGGCTTGCACGTAGCGCTGCAGCACACCCTGGCACCAGTCCCAGACCACGCGGTTGAGAGCAGCGCGGCGCATGTCCTCATGCGCGACCAACCAGAAGGGCACGGCCTCAAGCGAGTCCCCGGTCTCGATCGCCACAAGCTCGGGATAGCGGCGCGCGATCGGAACCTGAATGGCGGCGATGCCACAACCGGCGCGCGCCAGCGCCAGGTGGGCGGCCAGCGAATCGGTGCGCACGACGAAGCGATCCGCGCTGAAACGCGGATCCACGCTGGCGAAGGCCTGCGCCAGCGGCCCCTTGCTGTCGAAACCAATGAGCTCGTGTTCGAGCACGGCGGTCAGCGAGGTGGGCATTCCACGCCGTTCGAGGTATGTGCGCGAGGCATAGAAGCCGATGGCGACACTGCCAATCAACTTTGCTATCAGCTCCGATTCGCGCGGCCGAAAGAGACGAATAGCGATGTCGGCGTCGCCGCGGGTGAGATCACTTGGCAGGTTGTCGAGCACCAATTCGACCGCGATGCCAGGATGGGTGCTGCGAAGAACACCTAGAGCTGGCGCGAGCACTTCGGTGCCGACGATTTCACTGGCCGCGATCCGCACGCTGCCTTCGAGAAGCTCGCGCACGCCCACCGCCAGGCGCTCAAAGCCGGTCACGGCTTGCTCCACTCGCTCGGCAGCGGGCACAAGCTCCAGCGCACGTTCGGTGAGGCGCACACCGCGCGGGTGACGCAGGAAGAGCCGCATGCCCAGAGCCTGCTCGAGGGCCTGAACCTGGCGAGTCACGGTCGGCTGACTGGCCCCGAGGCGCTGAGCAGCGGCCGTCAGGGAGCCGGTGCGCGCGACGGCCAGAAAGGTGCGCGCCAGGGTCCAATCCATTTCGATATTCATTTCTGCATTACGTGCATACCATGATGGCTATTTTGATTCGCAAGAGAATGCCTCATAGTGATTGTCATGAGAACGATGTTTATGATTCTAGGCATTTGGCTACTTGCAACCACCTCGGCTATGG
>JAHEAK010000593.1 GCA_024642805.1 Kofleriaceae bacterium
ATGCCGGGCGGTCCTTTGGCCAGCACGCTGATGCCGGTAAAGAAGAAGAACCAGAACATGTAGACCTGGCGACGCGTGGTGACAGGAAACCCTTGCAAGGGGAAGGGGTGGGCTTTTTTTGCGCCAAAGGGCCAGGTAAAGCGCGGTACCAGCGAAACCACCCAGCCGATCAGAATAAGTAGCATGGGCCAGATGACGAAGCCTGGGTCGAGGCGAACGCCCTGGGCCAGTCCTGGATGTGACCACTTGAAGTAGACGAAGAGGTAGACCAGCTGCGTGCCGACGAAGAGCAGGAACACCCCCAGGAAGATGTGCAGGGCGTTGATGCGCTTCCAGATGGGCTTGAGCGGCTCGTCGCCCGCATGACTGGCCAGGGCAAAGCAGGCCATGGCGGCCATCATGCTGCCAACCATCGGCATGTCGGTGATCGACTGGCGCGCGACGAGGAAGTAAAAGGGGGTGAAGAGGGTCAAAAGGAAGGCCAGCCAGGCAACGCGGCGATTGACCAGGGTCGTCAACATACGAAAGATCGCGGTGAGACCCATGACGGCAAAGAGCGCGAAGGGCAGGCGCACCGCGAGGACCACCAGGGACGAAGAGGTGAGCTCGCCGGAATAGCCACCGTGAGCGGCCACCCCAAAGGCTTTCATGGATGCGGCGATAAGCCAGAAGGTCAAGATGGGCTTGGAGCGAAAAGACTGATCCTCGGCCTTGATGAAGATCCAGTCGTTCTCGGCCAGGATGCGGCGTGCTACCTCGGCGTAGTGGGTCTCCCAGGGATCGATCAGCGTGTAGGTCCACATGCCAACGATGAGCACGAGCATCGAGATCAAGACGACGAGGTATGTGTCGTAGGGCTCGACGTCACTCACCAGCTTGCGCAGGCGGGTGTTTGGCAAGGCGGTCGCCGGAGCGAGCTCGCTTTTGCTCGTATCGGTCTCTCTCGAAGCGGAGGTAGACATGCTGCGGGCCCAAGCTAACCCGCCGAACTGGCTGTGGTAAAGGGGCCTCGACCGGTCGCTGTTGCCGAGCGAGGGGCCGGCTGGGTGTGCGGAGCTAGCCGACTGATTTTGCACACGCCAAGCAACGAAATATCACTGCTGGCTTTGCTAAGCTTGGATCTCAGTGCCGCGCCATCCAACACTCTCAGGATCGATCGAATCGATGCCTTCCTCTGTTTTTGAGGGACTCAAGCATCGCGCACAGAACTATCCAGGGAAGATTGTGCCTTTCCACGTCGGCGATACGCACCTGCCTCCGCCCGAGGCCGCTCGCCTGGGCGCGCTGGGTTTCGACTGCGGCCCCGATCCGGATATGTACAAGTATTCGCCTCCGCACGGCCATCAGGAATTCGTGCAGGCCATCGTGCGCAAGTTGCACAAACGCAACGGCATGGACTGGGTGGGCCCGGAGAACATCCAGATCACCATGGGCGCCACCCACGCGCTCAGCTGCTGCGTGCGCACCGCCCTCGATCCTGGCGAGCACATATTGCTCTTGGCTCCACACTGGCCGCTGATGCGTGGTATCTCGCACGGCTGCGGCCTGCGCTGCGTGGAGGTGCCCTTTTCGAGTGTGCTCTTCCAAGATCCAGGCGTCGACGTCGAAGCGCTGCTAGAGAGTTTTCTCACCTCGCGAACGACGGCGATTTACTTTGCCAATCCGAACAATCCCGATGGCAAGGTGTTCACGCGCGCAGAGCTGGAGGCCATTGCTCGAGTGGCCCAGCGCCATGGCCTGTGGGTGATCAGCGACGAGGTCTACGAAAACTTCGTATACAACGGTGAACACATCAGCTTTGCGACCTTGCCGGGCATGGCCGAGCGCACCATGACCGTCTACTCCTTTTCGAAGAGCTATGGACTTGCCGGTCTGCGGGTTGGCTACCTGGTCGGGCCGAGTCGTTTGATGCTCGGTGCCCGCAAGATGACCAACCACACGGTCTACAACGTGCCAAGGCCGATGCAGGCAGCAGCCATGGCGGCGATCGTCAATGGCGATGCCTGGGTGGAAAATGCCCGCGCCCTCTACACCAAGCATCGCGACCTGGCCTACGACCTCGTGATCGCGCCATGCGCCAAGCCAGACGGTGCCACCTATCTCTTCCTCGATCTCACCGAGTACTGCCGACGCGGCGAGGACAGTGCCGTGGGCGTGCTCGAGCGCCTGGTCGACGCCGGCATGCTGCTCACGCCCGGCGGATCCTTTGGTCAACAGTTCAAGAAATGGGCACGCCTGTGCTTTACCTCGGTGTGCGCCGAGGAACTCACCGAAGCCATCGCGCGCCTGAACGAAGTCCTCGACAAAGGCTGAGCGTGGCCGGCGACGCCTTGCCCCGAGAGGAGTTGCTTGCGATCTTCCTCGAAACGATCGCCGCCATGCACCCTGGGCGCGCCCTCGCGCAAGCGCTGGAAGAGTGCCCAGCGCTTGGCGATGCGATTACCCTGGTGGCATTGGGAAAAGCCGCCGTGCCCATGGCCGAGGCTGCCTGTGCCAAGCTTGGTGATCGGGTGCTGGCAGCACAGGTTGTGGCGCCCGCGATTCCGCCCGGCAAGCCCGCTAGCTGGATGATGGCCTCGCATCCCCGGCCCGACGCGCGCTCGGAGCGAGCCGGTCGAGCTCTCTTGCGGGCAGCGGCCGAGGCGCGCGGCTCGGTGCTGGCGCTCGTTTCTGGAGGCGGCTCGGCGCTGGCGGCAGTGCCGGCACCGGGCCTGGTCCTGGCTGACAAACTCGCGCTCGTCGATGCCCTCTACGCACAAGGCGCTCCGATCGCGGAGCTCAACACCGTGCGCAAACATCTCAGCGCGATAAAAGGCGGGCGGCTGGCGGCGGCCGCGCGGGTGCCTGTGCACAGCATGTATCTCAGTGACGTGGTGGGCGACGAGTTGTCTGTGATCGCATCGGGACCAACGCTCTTCGACGGCAGCAGCGCGCAGGATGCCCTTGCCATCGTCAGGCGTCGACTCGGTCGTGAGGCTAGCGGGACAGCGATCTCCTTTCTCGAAGCGGCTGCCAACTCACTCCGCGCCGATTCGAGCGCGTGGAGCGAGCAGCGCGCCTTGGACAGTCACCGCCTCTTGCTCGGCCTCGATGCTCTCGCCGATCACGCCTGCGAGCTCGGCAAGCAGCGTGGCGCGCACTGCCACCGCCTGCCACGCTTCGAAGGTCCAGTGCACGAGGTGGCCGCCACGCTACTGGCCTCACTCACGGGGCCAGGCCTGTGGGTCGCGGGCGGGGAGGCAACGATTCGCTTGCCGCCAAGTCCCGGAATCGGCGGTCGTGCCCAGCACCTGGCTCTGCTCATCGCTTGCGCAATTCGCGCTCGCGCCGACATCGAGGTCTTGGTGGCGGGAAGCGATGGCATCGACGGCAACTCGAAGGCCGCGGGCGCCATCGTCGATGGCCAGAGTTTCGATCGCATGGTCGCGGCGGGCTTCGATCCGTGGGAAGCCATCGATCGCTGCGATGCCGATCCTGCGCTGGCAAGTATCGGGGCGCAGATTTGCACAGGCCCAAGCCAAGTGAACCATGCCGATCTCATCCTGGCTCAGGTGCACACGCCCGGAAGCTCGCCAGCCGGCAGAGCGCGCGGGAACTATGGTAGATAGGCGCAGGTGAGCGAGCCTTGGACTACTCTGCGGGTTCTCGATTGGACCGCGGGTCGCTTCGAGAGAGCCGGCCTCGATGGCGCGCGACTCGATGCGCAAGTCTTGCTTGCGCACGTTCTGCAATGTCAGCGAGTGGCCCTCTATACGAGCTTTGATCGGCCCCTCTCCGAGGCCGAGCTGCAGGCCTATAGACAGCTCATTCAGCGACGCCTTGCTGGCGAGCCTGTCGCCTACCTCACCGGCCAAAAAGAGTTCTGGTC
>JAHEAK010000594.1 GCA_024642805.1 Kofleriaceae bacterium
CACGAGGCTCGCATCTCATGGGCGGCGCTGTCTGCCGCACACGAAGGGCAGCTGCGACGATCAGTGGCGGTGGCCGTGATCGTGGCCGTGATCGTGGCCGTGATCGTGGCCGTGATCATGACCATGAGCGTGCCCGTGCCCATGAGCATGACCGTGCCCATGATCATGACCCGCGCGCGATTGATCTTCGAAGGGAGAATGAACCTGGGCCATGAAACCGCGCGGACCTTGCCGAAGGATCGAGAGCACGTAGAGCATGGTGAGCGCAACCAACGACGAGATGGCCAAGAGGGTGTGCTCTTCGGCATGCAGCTCGGGCAAGTGCAAGCCACCCAGACGGGCCAGAACCAGGTTGACCAGCATGCCCATGCCCACCGCCAGAAAGGCAATGGTGGCGGCAAAGACCAGGGCCACCGATCTTCCGTGCAATTTGCTGAGCACGCCAAAGGTCGTCACATTCGTGGCAGGACCTGCCAGCAAGAAGGCCAGTGCAGCACCAGGCGACACCCCCTTTACCAACAGGACCGCGACCAGCGGGGTCGCCCCCGACGCACACACATAGGTCGGCATGCCGACCAGCGCGAAGATGAGAACGTCCACCCCCCAGGGCAGACCGAGCAACCAGGAGTTGTCGAGGAGAGGCCCGACCAGAGCGGCGACGACCACACCGAGAATGATCCATGGGCCCGTGTGATCGACGACTTCGACGAAGCCGTAGCGCAAGCCTTGCACGAGACGGGCGCTAAAGGTTTGTTCGCGACCGAGGGCCTCGTGTGGCTCGGTGCTGGAGGCGGTGCTGCGATCGGCGAGCGGTCCGACGACCATGCCGACCACGATTGCAGCCACGACGGCGGCAAGCACCCGAATGACACTGAGCTCGGGCCCGAGCAAAGGCAGAGAGATGAGCACGGCGTCGACCCCAAGCTCTGGCGTTGCCACCAGGAAGGCCATCGCAGCGGTGGCCGGCACCGTCTGGGTGATGAGGCTCTGGTAGAGGGGGATTACCCCGCAGCTACAGATGGGCAGCGGCAAGCCAAAGGCAACCCCGCGCATGGCCTGCCCGGCCGCGCCTCCTTTGCGCATCCACGACAATGCCATGCCAGGCAAGATGGCCTGCACGACGCCAGCAAGCGCGAAGGCCAGCAGCAAGGCTGGTGCCGATTCCAGCGAGAGGTCGAGGAAGGTGCGCCCGAAAGCACTGTGGCCGCTGGCGACTTCACCGATGTGCTTGCTCGAAAACTGCGCGACGGCAACCAGGCCGAGCAAGGCACCCACGCCAGAGAGCAAGCGACCGCGACCGTGCGACGATGGCGAAACGGTCGGCGGTGGCCTGTGCACCACCACATGCAGAACCGAGCCGGCGATGAGCGCCTGCAGGAAGGCCAACCAGGTCGCATTCATGGTCGGGACGAGCGCCTCTGCAGCTGCAAAGCCAAGCGTGGTCATGACCGCCAGGCCGAGGAGCACTCCACCGGCCAGTCGCCACGAGCGTGGACGCAAGAGCCACCACAGGGTGATAGCGACCGGCAGGCGGTGCAACAAGACCGCAATGCCCAGGCCTGACTCGTGCTGTACGGGGGCCGAAAGCGCAACGCCATCAAAAAAGCCGTGCACCATGAGACCGACCACCGCCAACACCAGGGTGGCGCTGTGCACGCGATCCGCCGCGCGCTGCATGGCGTGTTCGGCCCAGCCGGGACCGAGAAATCCCAACAAGGCCACGGCAATCACACCCACGCCACCCACGTGCATCGCGTGGGGAATGATGTGTACCGCGGCCAGGCCGGCGATGGTCACCATGACGAACCCGTCGAGCGCCGCAAGCGCACCACCTATGCGATCGGCAAGGCGATACACCAAGGGCGCCATGGCCAGGGCCACCAAGCTAAGAAAAAGTAGGGTCATCGAGTTGACATACTCAACGCGGCACGACGCCGCTGGTGACGAGTCTGCGACCAATGCTACGTTGCGTCAGGTCGCTCAGGCCTCCACACAAGAGTCGACGGCTCACTTCCGCCGCGTCGCCCTTGTCGACGGAGACCAGTTGACCACCGGCTTTGATGTGCTCCTTGGCCATCGCCAGGGTTTGCTGCCACTGCCCCGCGCTGGCAGCGCCAGCGACGATGAGAGCGCCCACTTGCACGCTGGTATCCTCGGCGAGCTCGGCGATCTCGCAGCCTGCCTGATCAAGAGCGCGCCTCATATGGGGCAGATCGACGACCGCGATGGGCCCATCCGGTCCCTCGGCCAGGCGCTCTTGCACCACTCGAAGCAGCTTCTTGGACAACCACAGCGACACGGGCGCGCACCCTAGCAGAGCCACGCCGCGGCCGGTACGCAATCTGCCATCTCGAATCGTGCGCAATTTTACTGCACTAGCAGTCCTCAAACGCCCTCGCAGTAAGCGCGCAAACACCGATAACAACTACCAAAATCCCCTAGGCGAAAGTTTAGCTCCCCCCGCCTTTTAGTGATATTCGGCTCTGCGTTTTGGCCAACAAGGACGATGTCTTCGCAACTCCTGGCCTCCCCCGCCGATAAGGCCCACGCAGCACAGGGAGCCGCTCCATGAACCACCCCCTCCTCGAACATTCGCCTCGAGCATGCGCTCGTCTTCTTCCTTATTTCGTGTGCGCCTTGTTGTGGCTGGCTCCGCTCGCCCGCGCCCATGCATCCACGACGGTGTTGGTACTGAGTTCCGGCGACGAAAATTCGCAACAACTCCTGCAGGCCAATGCATTGGTCGCGCTGGAGAAGACAGGTGTGCAAGTGACCAGCATGGAAGACGCCGTTCTTGCTGGCTTCGATCCAGCTTTCACACTGAGCTGTCTGGAGAACGACGAAATCTGCGACGCCCTCCTCAAGAAAGCTCCCGCGGAATGGATTCTGCTCTTGAGACTGGCAGCCAGTGGGGATGACGCCGACGCTGATCGCACGGTACTGGGGCGACTCTACTCGGCGGGCGATGGCTCGACCTTGCAAGTGGAGCAAAGCGTATGTCAGCGCTGTGGCTCCAACGAGCGCCTGGCCCAGGAAGTTTCCGAGCTGGTCGAGGCCATGGTGAGTGACGAGCTGGCCAACAAGGCCACCGAAACCTATCTCGACGTGAGTTCCTCGCCCTCCATGGCGCTCTTGCGCATCGATGGCACGGTCGTCGGGCAAACCGGCCAGGCGTACCGCGTCAGCCCTGGCACACACACGATCGAGCTGGAGCTCGAGGGCTACCGCAGCGCCAGGCAAGAGCTGCAAGTCGCCGCCAATGAACACAAAGCGCTGCGTGTAACTCTTAGCAAAGCAGAGGCGGCCGACACCGACGGCATCGGCATGCGACGCATTCTCGCTTATGGTGCGCTTGGCCTAGGTGCCGGCGCACTGGCGACGGGCGTGACCATGTTGGTCATCGATGGCGAGAGCGCCAACGCCTCTGGCGAACGTGGTCGCGTCAACGACACCAAAGGCGTCGGCATCGCAAGTCTCGTGCTCGGCGGTCTCTTCGTGGGCGGCGGCGTGGCCCTCTTGCTGACAGGCGAGGACGATCACCGCGACATGCACGTGAGTGCCATGCCGAGCAGTGATGGATTTGCATTGGGCATGAGCGGACATTTCTAGATCAGGAGACACCATGTTCCTTCGACGACCAACGATTCTTTCCCTCCTCCTCCTCCTCCTGCTCGACCTGAGCGTGTCGAGAGCCGTCCATGCGCAAGAGCGCGGGCTGGTCCTCGAAAGCTATGTGGGCAACCGACCGCGTGACGCCGACTACTTGCTGGCACCGGTCCTCGATGAGCTCAAGCGCATCGGCTACAAGGACAGCTCGGTAGCTGGTACCCGCATCCACTCTCTGCACTCCTTGAGCTCAGACG
>JAHEAK010000595.1 GCA_024642805.1 Kofleriaceae bacterium
CCCTAGTTTCCGTGCCCCGCCCGGGCTGCCACGAAAACACCTGTAGATCTAAATGGTTACTTCCGCTGGCAGCGGGGGCAGAAAAAGCTAGCCCGGTTTTGCTGCACGGTGCGTTTGATCGTCCCGGGGCAGCCAGGCTCAGGGCAGGCTGCCCCCCCTCGGTCATAGACCCAAAGGTAGTGCGAGTTCTCGCCGGCGTGGCCGTCGGCGTGGACGAAGTCGCGCAAGCTGGTGCCGCCGTGCTCGAGCGCGCGTTCGAGTACCTCCACGATGGCGGCGGCCAGGCGCGCACAGCGCTCGGCGCTCAGGTTCTTGGCGGGCGTCTGTGGATGGATGCCGGCCACGTGCAAGGCCTCGCTCGCATAGATGTTGCCAACACCCGCCACCAGGTGTTGGTCGAGAAGGGCGACCTTGATGGGACGGGCGGTGCGTCGACAGGCGGCGTAAAAGAGCGCGGCATCCACCCCCTCGTTGAGTGGATCGGGGCCGAGCTTGGCGAGGGAGGTGTGCGCGCGCTCGGCTCCTCGTTGCAAGAGCTCGACGTTGCCGAAGCGCCGCGGATCCGAGTAGCGCAGCGTGCGACCATCTTCGAGGCTCCACTCTACATGGGTGTGTGCGGGCCGCTGGCTCTTGGCGGGAAAGTAGCGCAGGCGACCGCTCATGCCCAGGTGCACCAAGAGGACCGCCGGTCGATCGAGTAGGTCGATGAGCAAGTACTTGCCGAGACGGCGCACCGCCTCGATCTGGGCCCCCCTGCCCGCTTTGCGCAGCGCGAGCAGATCGACGGGCGTGTTGAGTCGCAGGTTCTTTCCCGACCACCAGGTCTTGGTGATGCGCGCGCCGAGAATCGGCGACAAGGTGCGGCGAACCGTCTCGACCTCGGGCAGTTCAGGCATGCGAGATGCGCCGCACGCTGTCGGTGAGAGTGGCGAACTCGGCGATACTGAGCGTCTCTCCTCGGCGAGAACCATCGAGGCCACTGTGATCGAGGGCGGCGCTCACGACTTCTTTGGCGTATTGCGACTGCAGCGCGTTGCGCAAGGTCTTGCGTCGCTGTGAGAAGGCGGCGTGCACCACTTGTGAGAAGGCGGCGGGATCCTCGATGGGCGCGCGCGGAGCCGGGCGAATCTTCAATTTGATCACCGTCGAGTGCACCTTGGGCGCGGGACTGAAATCCTCGGGCGCCGCCTGCACGACCGTCGAAATGTCCGCATACGCCCCCAGCAGCACGCTAATGGCCCCGTAGGCCTTGATGCCCGGTGGTGCGACGATGCGGTCGGCCATCTCTTTTTGGATCATGACCACGATGTGCTCGATGTTCTCGCGCATGTCGAGCAGCCGAAAGAGGATCTGCGATGCGATCTGATACGGCAAGTTGCCACACACCGAGATCTTGTCGCCCCGCCACTTGGCGACGCTTGCATAGTCGTAGGTCATCGCGTTGGCAGGATGGATCTCGACGTTGTCCAGGTGCTCAAGCTCTGCCTTGAGGACCGTCAGCATGTCGGGTTCGCGCTCGACGGCTATGACCTTGCCATTGGGCACGCGCTCGGCGAGGCGCATGGTCAGCGTGCCCAGGCCACTGCCAACCTCGACGATCCAATCCTCTTGATCGCGAACCGTGGCGTCGACGATGCCGCGATCGACGCGCTCGGAGATGAGGAAGTTTTGTCCCCAACTCTTCTTGGCGGCCAGGCCGTGGCGGCGCAACAAGGTGCGCGCATCTGGAAAGGCTGAGCTCACACCTGCACTCGGGAAGGCAGAGGAAGACCAGAGTCAGCGCTCAGATCAAAGCCGTCCTGCTCACCGCGTTGCAAGCGATAGCTGCCCGCTGCTGCAATCATGGCCGCGTTGTCGGTGCAGCGAATCGGTCGAGGCACGTAGAGACGGAATCCGTCCTCCTCGGCTGCCTGGGCCAGGCCGGCGCGAATGCCGCTATTGGCCGCCACCCCGCCGCAGACCTGCACGTGGCGCAATCCCTCTTGCGCGGCCGCCTGACGCGTCTTGCGCACCAGCACTTCTACGACCGTCGCTTGAAAGCTGGCGCACAGATCGGCGAGACCCTGCCCTTCTGGCACACCCTGCTGGCGTACGATGTTGAGCACCGCGGTCTTGAGACCCGAGAAGCTAAACTCGAGACCGGTTTCCTTTTTGACCATGGGCCGCGGCAGCGCGTACTTGCTGGCATCGCCGCGCTGCGCGAGTTTGTCGACGTGCACGCCACCCGGGTAGCCAAGACCAAGTAGCTTGGCGACTTTGTCAAAGGCCTCACCGGCGGCATCGTCGCGAGTAGCACCAAGTTCGACCAGCGCGCCCGGCCCATCGACTCGCATTAAGGATGTGTGGCCACCGGAGACCACGAGGGCAAGGTGCGGAAAAGGTGGGTACTCATCTTCGAGGCGGATCGCGCTCAGATGGCCCTCCAGATGATGCACGCCGACGATAGGAATATTTCTGGCGTACGAAATCGCTTTGGCGGTCTGCAGAGCGACCATCAGTGCACCAATGAGCCCCGGTCCCTGGGTGACAGCGATGCCATCGATGTCGTCGAGGGTGATGCCGGCATCTTGCAGAGCGGTTTCCATCACCGTGATCACGTTGGTGATGTGTGCCCGAGAAGCGAGCTCTGGTACCACACCGCCGTAGCGAGCATGCACATCGACCTGCGAAGCGATGACATCGGCAAGGACCCGATGACCGTCCTGCACGATGGCAGCGGCGGTTTCATCACAGGAGCTTTCCAGCCCAAGAACTAACATTGCGGGGACTCTGGCCCAGCTCGGCGTGGCGAGCAAGCCTTAGATCGCGACTGCCACAGCAGAATCTCGAGGGCAGCGAGCTGCGTGCTCTACATGGCGTTGAGCAGGGCCTGGACGTCGGCTGCGTCTTTCGCGCTTGGAGCGAGTTCCAAGTAACGCGTGAAGGAGGCGCGCGCCGCCTTGTAGTTCTTTTGCTCGTACTGCGCCATGCCCATCAGGCGCCAGCCATTCGCACGCTTGGGGGCCACCCGCGTGAGCTCCTCGGCCACGGCCAGCGCCGCCGAGCTGTCTCCGAGACTCATCAAGAGCTCCGCTTTGACCTGGAGCGCGGTGCTGCTCTTGCGAAGATCGAGCGCCTCGTCGATGAGTTGCAGAGCCTCGAGCCGATCGTTGTTGTGCTCGGCGCGTCGGGCTGAAGCAATGAGCTCGCGAATCTTGCTTTCGGTATCCTGCTCTTGATCCTCGACCTGTGGGGGAGGCTCGAGTGTTTTCGGTTGCGCATCCGCTGCCGCCAGCCTTTGTTGGACAGCCGCGTCGGCTGGGCCAGCTACCTCAGGAGGCGTTGAGTTGATGGCCCCTGCATCGGCGATGGCCGGTAAGGTGGGTGTGCCAATGCTTGGCGAAGGCAAATCCTCGCGTGCATCGCTTGCCACGACCTGAGCGGTCTTTGCCGGGTCGTCGCCCGTGAAGAGCAGAACTCCCAACACGCCAGCTGCCACGGCCGCGACAGCAAGCCAAATCGGAAAGCGCCCTGCCCCTTCGCCCTCGTCGTCGAGTTGATCGTAGCTCGAGATCCTGGCGGCCTTTGCGGGTGTGCTGGTGGCGCTCGCGCCCTCCTCGACCTCGTCCTCGTAGCCTGGCTTGGGCATCTTGCTCGGCACAGGCAACTCGGTAATGGCAAGGGATCCAGAGACCGCTGCGTGGACCGCGCCGGCCGAGGAAATCACACCTGCGACCCGGCGCTCTTCGCCGGCCGAGGAAATCACACCTGCCACGCGGCGCTCTTCGCCGGCCGAGGAAATCACACCTGCCACGCGGCGCTCTTCGCCGAAAGACTGCTCCGAGAGTTCCTCGGCATCGTCTGCGTAATCC
>JAHEAK010000596.1 GCA_024642805.1 Kofleriaceae bacterium
GCCCGCGCTCGCGCGCTGGGCTCCGTCTGCGCTCGCGCGCTGGGCTCCGTCTGCGCTCGCGCGCTGGGCTCCGTCTGCGCTCGCGCGCTGGGCTCCGTCTGCGCTCGCTACCCGAGGTAGCTGAGGAGAGCCAGGGCGAAGCCCAGGAGAGCAAAGGCGATGGGTAGGGCATCGCTGTTTCGGCCGCGGAAAGGTGTGTGTCTTGTGAGCACGGCGTGAGATTTCGTCCGACAGCAGACAAAGTCAACTTCCCCGTAATTGGGAAATCAATAAGCACTACATTTCAGATACTTACCACCGATAAAAAGATCACACTGAGCCGTCTTCAGGGTCGCAAAATCGCCCTTGCTGCCCGAAAACGGCATTTCAGGGGCTATTGCTCCATTCCCTCGTCAGGCCTCGCAACCGCAGCTGTGCGCGGGTTCCGGAGCGTCCCGACTCGAAGAGGCGGCGCGCGCACGGCCAGGGCTATGATGCCCGCGTGTTGTTTCGAGAGACATTTCCCGCCGGCGCCTTTGCCTGCAACTGCAGCGTCCTGGCCTGTGACACCAGCAAGGAGGCCATCATCATCGATCCGGGCGGCGAGGTCGATCGCATCCGCGGCATCGTCGAGCACCACGGCCTGAGCGTGAAGGCAGTGATTCACACCCACGCCCACCTCGATCACATCTACTGCACGCGCAAGGTCGTCGAGAATCATGGCGGCAGCATCTGCCTGCACAAAGACGACCTCTTTCTCTACGACGGCATCGAGATGCAGGCCTCAATGTTTGGATGGCAGGTCGATAGCGTCTTGCCCGTCGATCGCTTCCTCGAGGATGGCGACAGCATCACCTTTGGCGAGCAAGCGGCTTTGACCCTGCACACGCCCGGGCACACGCCTGGCTCGGTCTGCTTCGAAGTCAAAGATGGCGACAAGCACATCATCTTTGCTGGCGACACCTTGTTTCGGCGCAGCGTCGGGCGCACCGATCTGCCAGGCGGCAACAGCAAACAGCTCCTGCGCTCGATTCAAACCAGCCTGTACACGCGCGCCCCCGACTCGCTGGTCGTGCCCGGCCACGGCCCCAACACCACGATCGAAGAAGAGGCCGCCAAGAATCCCTTCGTGACCGCCAGCCGGGCTCTGTAGGATGAGCGACCAGCTGCACGCCTCGCGTCGTCCCGCGCGATGGGCTTGGCGCTCTACATCGCGCTCTACATCGCGCTGGGCATCGGGCTGGAGTTCGGGCTGGGCATCGCGCTGGGCGCCGCGCTGGAGCTTGGGCCGGGCATCGCGCTGGGCGCCGCTCTTGCTCGCCGGCGTCTGTGCATGCGGCGGCGCGCCGAGCCTCCCTTCCGCGAGCGGATCAACTACGACTACTTCTCATTCCGGCGACGCCGAGCCCAGCAAGACGCCCAAGGAGAGCTCCTCGGCCGAGGGCGCCGACCCGCTCTTCCCCGAGTCCGAGGTCGGCTGGACCGAAATCAACGCCGCCGACAAGAGCCTGGTCGACGCCTTCGCGCGCGACTACCTGGCCTTCCTCAATGCAAGCGCCACCCAGCGCGAGTGCACGGCCGCCCTCTTGGCCATGGCCAAGGCGGCCGGCGCCAAGCCCTTCGATGACAAGTCCAATCACAAGAGCGGCGAGCTTTTGTACTGGCTCGATGCCTCGCACAGCTCGCTGGCCCTTCTCAAGATCGGCAGCGCACCGGTGCAAGAGGGCGTGCGCGTGCTGGTTAGCAGCAGCGACGCGGCGCACTTGCGCCTCACGCCTGTGCCCATCTACGAAAAGGCAGCGCTGGCCCTCTTCGACACCACCGTGCTCGGCGATCTCGATCTCGAGAGCTGGCTGCACGTGCCCCTGGCCCTGCACGTCTTTATTGCCAATGCAGGCGCGGGCGGCGCAGCGAGCAGTGAAGGGCGGGTCGTCGTCATTGGCGACGGGCCTGATGAGCCGGTGTTCAGCATTCCCGATCTCCTGCCACACCTGAGCCGCAAGGTGCAGCGCGACAAGCTCGTCGACAGTGCTGAACGACTCGATGCGGTGGCTGGCTTTTCACGCGCCGCTCTCATCAAAGGGCTGGCTGGCTACGGCATCTCGGCCGCTGAGTTGGATCGCTCGGAGGCGGTGCTGGTGCCCGCTGGCGGGCCAAGCCTCATCGGCGTCGATCGCGCCCTGATCGCGGCCAGCAATCAACACGCCCGCGCCCAACCCTTCGCGGCGCTACGCTCCATCGTGGCCAGTGACGACACGCGCACCCAGCTCGTCATCATCATGGGCAGCAGTCGAAGCTTCTATGCTGGTGCCGGCGCCGACGATCATCTGGCCAACCTCTTGCCGTTGGCCCTGCAACAGCGTGAAGGCAAGCTCGATGCCCTGGCCATGCGCCGCGTGCTTGCCAAGAGCTCTGTCCTGCTCTTTGACGCCGAGCAAGGCGAGCGCAACGAAGGCGTGGCTCTCAACACGCGCCGCGACGACTCTGGCGCGCGCATCTTTCGCCACGCGCTACAGCTCTTTGCCAAGGCCGGCGTGCAAGTGCAAATTCTCGAAAGCGGCGGCTGGTCGCAGGCACGTGAACTTGCCAGTCTCGATGTGGATACCGTCGAGCTCGGTCTGCCCATCTCAGGCGAGGGCAAGCCCTACGAGTTGATGTCGGTGCTCGATCTCTACCAGGGACTAAAAGCCAGCCGAGCCTGGCTGGAAGGGGAGACGCCATGAGCCAAGCAATCCCAGCTGGCAAGCGCGCACGAGTCTGGCTGAGGCAGCGCTCGGCAGCTCATCGATCGCGCTTTCGGCTCGCCACCCTCGCCCTGCTGTCCACGCTCTGCCTGCCTGCTCTGGGCAGCGCACACGCTGACAAGGCGCAGGACCAGCTGCGCGCGCAGTACATTCGCTACCTCGACGAGGGCGCAACACCTTCGGCCCTCATCGCGCACACCTTGGCCGGCAAGAAGTGGCGCGTCGTCGATGCCGCTTCCGATCCGGTCCACCACTTCAAGGCCGGCGAGCGGCTGGTCTTCATCAACCAGGATCGCACCGCCCTCTTTGTCATCGTCGGTCGCGATTCACTCGCCAGCGCCGGCGTGCGCATGGTGGCCTCGCACATTGACACGCCCTCGCCGCGGCTCTTCCTCGGCAAGGTCGACAAGAAGAACCAGCTGAGCCTCAAGGCCGGAGCTCACGGCGGCATCAAGGGCGCGCACTGGCTACATCGGCCTCTGCGACTGCGCGGCCAGATCATCAAGAGCGACGGCAAGCTCATCGACGTGCAGCTGGGCGCCGAGGGTGAGATGGCCTTCTTCATCGAGGAGTCAGGGCATGGCGACTACAGCGTCATCGCCAGCTCGACGCCGACGGATGAGGTCAAGATGGGCAAGACCGCCAGCATCGTTTCCCTCTTGCACGAGCGCTACGGGGTCAGCGCTGACGATCTGCGCAGCTCAGAACTATACTTAGTTCCGATTCTGGGCGCGCGTGCGGTCGGCATCGAGAAGATGATGGTAGGTAGCCACGGGCAGGACGATCGTGCCAATGCCTTCCTTGCCTGGCGCGCCATCGACAAGATCCAGGGCACGCCGGCGCGCACCGCCATGGCCTGGCTCGTCGATCGCGAAGAGTCTGGCTCGCGCGGTCGCAGTGGCGCCAAGTCGCACTTCCTGGAGCTGGTCTACAGCTACCTCTTGCGCTCGCAAGGCGGCCAGGTAAGCGAGCTCGACCTCATGCGCGCCTTTGCCAAGAGCGAAGGCCTGTCCGCCGACACACCCGCGTGCGTAAACCCAAACTGGCCCGAAGTGCACGAAGCGGCTCACGGACCACTACTCGGCAAGGGCCCGGTGATGTTTCCTGGCACAGGG
>JAHEAK010000597.1:0-2543 GCA_024642805.1 Kofleriaceae bacterium
GAATACGCTCGGTGGTGACCATGAGCTCGACGGCAGGAACCATGCCCTTGCCGTCGGCGTTTGCGATCAGACGTTGCGAGACGACGCCACGCAGCACGGCGGCCAGCGAGAGTCGCGCTTGCACCTGCTGGTGGGTTGGGAACATGGAGATGATGCGGTTGACCGTTTCGGTAGCGTCGGTCGTGTGCAGGGTCGAAAGCACCAGGTGGCCGGTTTCGGCCGCGGTCATGGCGATTTCGGTGGTTTCGATATCGCGCATCTCGCCGACCAGGATGACGTCGGGATCCTGGCGCAGGGCCGCTCGAAGTGCCTTGGAAAAAGACCGAGTGTCGAAGCCGACCTCTCGCTGGTTGATGACCGAGCGCTTGTCGCGGAAGGTGTATTCGATGGGATCTTCGACGGTGACGATGTGACAGGCTTTGCGCTGGTTGATGTAGTCGACCATTGTCGCAAGGGTGGTCGACTTGCCAGAACCCGTGATGCCCGTGACCAGGACCAGGCCGCGCTTGTGCTCGGCCAGGGATAGAACGCCGTCGATAAGGCCTAGCTTGCCGAACTCAGGCACTTCGGGCGGGATGAGCCTGAGCACCATGCCAACCGTTCCCCGCTGCTGGAAGACGTTGACGCGATAGCGAACGCCATCGGGGGTACCGTAGGCCAGGTCGAGATCCCAGGACTCCTCAAACTCGGCCCGCTGTCTGTCGCTCATCATCTCGACGGCGAAGGCTGCGATCGATTCGCGAGCAAGGGCAGGCACATCGCGGACGGTGCGCAGCTCCCCTTTGATTCGAAAGATAGGAGGAAGACCAGCCTTGAGGTGCACGTCAGATGCACCAAGTTGTCTGGCTGCCGAAAGCACACGCTCAAAGACTTGTTTGCTCATGCTAGCTCGTTGCCTGACCGAAACCCGAGCCACAGCCCAAGCCGCAGTCAGTGCGACCGAAATCGTAACATTTTCGTCTCCCTGCGTCGCGGCGGGGAAGTCAACTTGCTGTTAGTATGGCCCGGATGCGCTGCCCACATTGTCGCGGCGAGATTCCCGCGGAGTCCCAGTTCTGTGGAGTCTGTGGGCAAAATGTGTTTGCGGCCCCACCAGCGGACCATGGCGCGGCATCGAGCATGGGGGCGCCTTCGGGGCAGCGAAGCGGCGATGGCGGCGGCGAGACCTCGGCCTCGCTCTTCGAGCTGCCCGTGTCCAAGGGCGCGCGTTTGGTTCGCATGGCAATGATCTTGGGGCTTAACTTGCTGTTGGTCGCAGGAGGTATCGCGCTTAGCCTTGAGTACTTGCATAAGCGAGACAAAGCCAAGCAGGGGCCGTCCACTGCCGCCAAGACCGTTGACGACAATGTAGGCCCTGTGGATACGGCTCCAGAGGCGGGCCTGGGGCAGGGCAGTGACGCACAGCGGCAAGGCGCTCCCAAAAGTGACGCCGGGGTCGGCACCAGCGCCACCTCGGGCCACGACAGCTCCGCAAAGGATGGCGTCACGACGGGCACGCACCCAGCAAGTGGGGGCAGCGACGCAGGGCCGAGCACAACGGGCCCGCGTCAGGGGAACACGGGCGGCACGGGCGAAAAGCCGCCCCTTCGCGGCTTGCCTGACGCCGGCGCGTTTCGCTCGCGAGTGGCCGATGCCGGCCAGCTTGGCGAAGCCCCGACGCCGGAAGAGGAAGCCAATCGCGTCAGAGTGCTGGCGGCGCAAATCTCACTGGTGGTCGGCAGCCATCAGGGACAACTCACTCGCTGCTACGAGAGTGCGTCCAAGGTCACGACGCCCGACAAACCCATCGAGGGTCGAATCGAAGTTCGTTTTACAGTGCAAGGCGATGGCTCGGCCACGGGCGTGGCGTCGACGAAGAACACGACCGAGTCCGCCTCCCTTGAAAACTGCCTGCTGGCTTTGGTGCGAAGTTGGACTTTTCCTACGAGCGGGGGCGAAGCTCTCGATTTCGTGTGGCCGTTTGATTTCCAAGCACCGAAATGATCGAAGACTCTAACCAGAGCAAAATGACCTCAAGCGTGCGCGCCGTGATTGGCGCGGAGGTGCTTGTCATCGATCGCGATGCAGAGGTGCGCGAGGGAATCACCCTGCTGGCGGCCGAGGTCAAGATGAACGCGACCTGCGTGGCGGATCCGGCCGACGCATGGGAGCTGGTCCAGAATCGATTCTTCTCGGTTGCTGTGGTCGACCTCGATACGCCACATCCCAATGCTGGCCTCGAGACGGTGATTTCACTGCAGATGGTCTCCAAGACCACCTCGATCATCGTCTTGACACCGCGCAAGAGCTACGAGGCGGCCCTCGAGGTGATTCGCGCCGGGGCCAGCGACGTGGTGCTCAAGACCCCCGATTCGGTGGAGTACCTCAAGCACAAGCTGGTACAGGCCGCGGGCATCTCGCAGCGGCAGCGCGAAATCGCCGCCACTCTGCGCGAAGCCAGCAAGACTCATGATGCCTTCCTGCAGCTGCTGATGGCGGCCGAGCGCGAGGTCATGGACCTGCAAGACGAGCTGGCGCAACGCGATCCCATCACGGTCGTTGGA
>JAHEAK010000597.1:2553-3836 GCA_024642805.1 Kofleriaceae bacterium
CAACGCCCTTCGCGAGCTCTCGCCGCGCGGTTTCGTGTATGAGCATGCCCAGTCGGGTGGCGAAGCTCTCGATCGGGCGTCGAGTTCCAGCTTTCAGCTGGCCCTGGTGTCACACGATCTGCCCGACTTGCCGCAATCGATGGTGGCACGCAGTCTCAAGAGCCAGCACTCGGAGCTGGTCGCCCTTACCTATCGAGGGCCGGGGCTGGGCGGAAGCGTCGAGATTTCCGATGCCGGTCCTGGCGCGGTCGTGGTGCTCGACTTCACGCAAGCCTCGCAACTGGCCGATCGCTTGCCTGACTTGGCCGAAGCATTTCGCGCCAAAGAGCTGCAGCGACGCTACACACTGGCCTTCCGCCAAAAGCACTACGATTTCGTGCGCAAGTTCGTGAGCTTCAAGGACAAGCTCGACACCCTCATCGATCGCTAGCAGCCGCTGCCGTCAACAGCTCCTACTTGCCTACGGCAAGCCTGGTGCAGACTTGCTCGGGGCGTTGGGCGGGATCAAAGGCCAGTGCAAGCAGACTGCGCGCGACGAAGGCACCGCTCGAGAAGGCGTCGTCTCGTTTGAGCTCGTGGAACTTCTCCACCATCGGAAATTGTTCGGCGCTGCACGAGCGAATCAAGCTCTGCATGTCGGTATCGATGATGCCCGGTGCCACCGCATAGGCGCGCATACCATGCTGCTCTTCCTCGAGCTGCACGCACTCGCTGATGCGATCGACGGCGGCCTTGCCCGCGCAGTAGGCCGACCATCCCGCATACCCTGTGGTCGAGGCACCCGAGGAGATGTTGATGAGCACGCCTTCGCCCTCGCGGTCGCGCACATGCGAGATGAAGCTCTTGCAGCCGTGCACCACGCCCATGATGTTGGTGTCCAGGTGCGCGCGAATGCTCTCGCTGGAACATTCGTGCATGGGTGCGATCGGGGCCAACACGCCAGCGTTGTTGATCCAAAGATCGATGCGACCAAAACGCGCCACGGCTGCGTCTGCGAGTGCCTGCACGGCCTTCTCGTCGGTGACATCGGCGGCGATGCTGAGCACCTTGTCGCCCACGTACTGCGTCGGTGCCTTGCGCGCGCACACGGCGACGTTCATGCCGCGGGCCAGGCTCTCGTTGGCGATAGCTTCACCGACGCCGCGACTGGCCCCGGTAATAACGACGGTCTTGCCATGCAAATCGATCATGGCCCAACCCTATCAGAGCAGGACGCCACCCTTGGGCAACGCGGCATCCGAAGGCGGAAGGGATGCGTCGTCCTCGGCTGCTTGAACGCCGGC
>JAHEAK010000598.1 GCA_024642805.1 Kofleriaceae bacterium
GTCTTAGTCGACAGTGATGCGCTGGATGTTGGTTCCATCGGCGATGAAGGCCTCGTTGCCGATGGCAGCGATGCTGCAGTTCCCAGCCATCTCGCGTACGAGTCTGGGCTCGATGCTCAGTCCGACTTCGAAGACGCCCTCGAAATCGCAGATCCAAAGCGTTTGATTGACACGGGCCGCCTGCACAAACAACTCACCAGCGGCGAAGGTCTGAAAGCCCAAGAGGTTTGGGGCGTCCGCGCCAATCGAGACCTGATAGATCCCAGCCCCGGGCGCCCAGACCAGCAGGTCCTCGCCCCCGGCACTCGGGAAGATGCGCGAGGCCTGCGCAAACGCACCGCTAACGCTCAGTGCCGCCGGTAGTCGATTGTCGCCACCGCCAAGGCTTTGTGCGCTGTAGAGTTCGGAGTTGCGGGTGAACCAGAGCCGGTCGCTGGCATCGATAACCGGATTGGAAACCCAGTTGCCATCGTCGTCCGTGCCGAAGCTAGACAGAAACTCGCCGTCTTCGAGACGCGCGGAAAAAACGGTATACGCCGAGTTGGTAAAAATACGGTCGCCTCGAATCGCGGCTCCACGGAAGTTGCGCGTGTCGTTGCTGTGGCCGACGAGGGTTGCTTGGCCAGAGCGGATGGGTACACGCCAAAGCTCGATATCCGAAGATACCGGTTGGGCCTGGTCCGTAAGAATCTCAACCGAGCGGCGAACCAGGATGTCATCGGAGTTGGCAAACAAGAGCGAGAGACCACCGAACACAATGTTTGTCTCGACATCGCTTTCCACGGCGGGGGGCTCCCATAGGGTCGTCACCTCTTCGCTGTCGATGGCAATCGCCACAACATTGCCGCCCTGCACCGCAAACAAGGTGGTGTCGTTGGCAATGAGGTCAGAGGCGGCGACCGCAATGGTTTCGCCATCCGTCGACGAGCTGTCGCCAGCGTCAGGACCAGCGCTGGCGCCCTCGTCAGGGCCCGACGAGCAGGCGGTGGCAAGAAGGCAGAGTAACAACGCGGCGCCGAAGGCATGAATCCGCGGGGCGGCACGAAAGGAGGGAGTCACTGAGGTCATGGCCTCGCGCCAAAGCAGGAAGTGATCCACGCCCCTGGAAACCGCCAGCCAGCCCCACAATCCGGGCTTTTCGCGCGAATGCCCCCACGGCTCGCCCTTGGCGTGAACCTAGGAACCCAGTCGATGAGGTTCGTTGTGGTTTGATCGCAACATAGATGACTCGAGTGGGCATATCCGTCTGCCATCGGTTTCTTTGGCGACGATCTCAGCCCATCGCAGGCCAAGCGTGTGGTCATCGCCTTCCGCCATTACGAGAAGACACATCGGCGCATCGAGGGCCGATGGCAGAGCCTGGCAGGCAGAGGAGATGGCCCTGGCGAGTCTTCGCTGATCGTGTGTTCTTCGATGATGCTTAGAAGCTGACTGCTCATCTACAAACCATATGACCGGTTTGGTCGATTTAGCAACGAAATACGCCCATAATGGACGGATTGAGATTGACAAATCGACCAAAACGACCAATCCTGGGTCTGTATTCGTTCACCCGAATCTGGAGCACCTCATGAGCAAAGCACTCCTGCATAGTCTTATCGGCGCCCTCGCATTGCTTGTGGTCCCACCGGCCGCGTTTGCCGCGATCTGGCGCGGGCAAATCGTGGATGCCGATACCTCAGAGCCCATCGTCGGCGCCTACCTTGAGATCGAGGCTGGTGAGAAGGCCACGACTGGGCTCAGTGGCAACGATGGGCGTTTTCAGATCGAAAGTGGGGCAGGGCCGGCTTTGGTGCGCGTAAAGGCGACCGGCTATGGCGATTTCACGGGCAGCTACGCCATGGGCGAAACACTGGCCATCGAGTTGAACCTGAACCTCGAATCCGGCGAAGTGGTTTTGATCGAAGCAGGCAAAGCACCGCTTCGCTCGGCGAGCTCGTATGCGTTGAGCGCCGAGAAACTGCGAGCCCTCCCTGGTTCTGGGAACGACGTACTCAAGTCGGTGCAAAGCCTGCCAGGCGTTTCGCGGATGCCCTTTGGCGGAGGAGGGCTCGTGCTGCGCGGCACCAGCCCGCGAGACAGCAGCGTCTACCTCGACGGCATTGAGGTACCCATTCTCTATCACTTCGGAAACCTGGCCTCCTTCTACCCCTCGGGGCTTCTCGATAGTCTCGAGGTGGTGCCTAGTGGCTTTGGCGCTTCGTATGGACGAGCGCAAGGCGGCTTGGTCACCCTCGATTCCAAAGCGGGACGTAGCGACCAGTGGCGAGCCGCGGGCGAAATGAGTCTGCTGGACGCGTCGGTTCGAGCAGACGGCCCGGGCGGGAAAGATTCGACATGGTCTATCGGGATTCGTCGCTCCTACGTCGATGCGGTGCTCGCCGCTGCTCTGCCGGAGGATTCCGGTCTCGACCTTAGGGTGGCGCCGCGCTACTTCGATGCCCAACTTCGCTTCGACTACGTTGCCAACGACAGGGATGTATTCACCGCCATGCTCTTTGGATCGGATGACGCCCTGCAATTTGGGCGCAACCCCGAGCCCTCCTTTGACGATAGTCCCGATGCCTTTCGCTTCGATTCGGGATTCTGGCGACTTGGAATGCGTTGGCAACGCATCGAAGGTGACACCACGATTCAGGTTACGCCATGGCTTGGCATCGATCAGAGTGAACTGCGAGTTGGACAGCAGGGAGCGCTTCGCGATGACACGCTCCTGGGTCTTCGAGCGAGCGCACTGCATGAGCATGCACTGGGCAGTTACGAGACGGGACTCGACATCCAGGGACGCAGCTCGTATCTGAGCTTGCAAAACGAGCCGCCACCGATGCCTGGCGTCGTCGACGCCGAGGAGATCCTAAAAGTTACCACCGAGTCATTTGGCGATGTCGCCTTCTATCATGAGCACAGCCTCTCGCTCGGCAAAGGCGATTGGCTCGACATCAAGCCCGGCCTCCGAGTCGAGCGCTTTGGTTTGAGCAAGGAGTGGATTGCCGATCCAAGGCTCGCGCTTCGCCAAACGCTGACCGAAGGGCTGGCCCTCAAGCAATCCATTGGCCTCTACCATCAACCACCCGCCATGACCGACAAGGATTGGGGCAACCCCGAGCTGCGATCGTCCTATTCCACGCAAGCTGCGGTCGGGGCCGCCTGGAAAGCATCGTCTAGGGTCAGTCTTGAAGCGACCGGATTCGCATCGCAATCCGAGCGTCTCTTGGTGGATGTGGTTTCGTCTGCAAGTGCGATTTCTGCTGGTGGATCCATCGAGTCGGGTGGCGTTGGTGCCATCCAGAGCCAGCTCCTTGAAGAGCAGTTCGGTACCTGGCGCTACCGAGAGCCTGTGGGCAAGGGGCGCTCCTATGGCGCCGAGCTGCTCGCAAAGTTTGAGGCCGAGCAGTTCTTTGGATGGGTAGCCTATACCTGGTCCAGAGCCAAGCGAACGCGCGATGCGCGCATGGATCCAAACTACTACCGATACATCTTAGACCAGCCGAATGTTCTGACAGCGCTCGCTAGTTGGAAGCTCAACGCCGCGTGGAAGCTCGGTGCCCGTTTTCGATATGCCACCGGCAATCCATTTACGCCCGTCGCGGGCAGCTACTTTGACAGCGACAGTCAATCGTATCGCCCCATCGATGGGCCGATTCTGTCGGAACGTCTGCCAGCCTTCTATCAGCTCGACCTGCGCGTCGACCGAAGTTGGCAGCTCGATGTTGGCCGTCTCGCCCTCTTTCTGGATGTGCAGAATGCGACCAACCGATTGAATGCCGAGGGCGCTTCCTACTCGTACGACTACTCGGAAACGAACTACACGCGAGGTCTTCCGATTTTCCCCTCT
>JAHEAK010000599.1 GCA_024642805.1 Kofleriaceae bacterium
GCGTCATTGGAGCACTCCGAGCATGAGGGGCGAGCTCCATCTCGGCCACCAAGTGATGAGGCTTTCGAAGACGAGCCCACCAGCACTCGCGGCGACATCAACTGAGCGCTATGATTGGTGGCTCTCCCAGGTAACTGGCAGGAGTAACCGGACCATATGGACAAGAACAGCTTTCACAAGCTCTTAGCCTTTGGCGTGGAGCGCGGCGTTTCCGACATTCACTTCGAAGTGGGCTACCCGCCTCACTATCGACTCAATGGTGAACTGCTGGGCGCGATTCGCGTGCCACCCCTCAGCGCCAAGGACACCGAGATCATCGCCACGATGATCCTGGGCGAGAGGCAGGTCGACTTCTACAAGCCCTTCGGCGAGATCGATGTCTCGTACTCGCTCTCGGGCATGGGTCGCTTTCGCGCGTCAATCTTTCGGCAACGCGGCTCGGTAGGCATCGTGATGCGACTGATTCCCTTCGATGTGAAGAGCGTCGAAGATCTCAATTTGCCGCCAGTCATTGCGGAAATCGCAGACTCGCGTCGCGGCCTCATCTTGATCACGGGCGCGACAGGCAATGGCAAGACGACCACCATCGCCTCGATCATTCGCTACATCAACGAGACCCGCCACGCGCACATCATCACCATCGAAGATCCGCTCGAGTACCTCTTCGAGCCCGGCAAGTGCATGATCATCCAGCGCGAGCTCGGCTCGGATACCGAGAGCTTCAAAGACGCGCTGACCGCAGCACTGCGCCAGGATCCTGATGTCATCATGGTCGGCGAGATCCGCGACTCAGAAACCGCCGCGACCTGCCTCAAAGCGGCCGAGACCGGGCACCTGGTCATCTCGGCCATCCACACCCCCGATTCGGTCAGCACCGTTCAGCGCTTCGTCGGCATGTTTCCGACCGACGCCCAGGACATCACCCGCGATCGTCTGGGCGACGCGCTACAGGCAGTCATCTCCCTGCGTCTTCTGGCTGGCAAAGACAGCCGCGCCCGCATTCCTGCGGTCGAGATCATGCGGGTGACGCGCACCATTCGCGAGTGCATTCGAACGGGCCGCCTCAATGACATTCCCGACTTGATCTCCAAGGGACGCGACCTTTACTCGATGCAGCTCTTCGATCAGCACCTGGTCGAGCTGACCAAGGTAGGCCTCATCAGCGTGGAAGCGGCGATCTACGCCAGCTCCAACCCCGACGAGTTCGAACGCGCGCTCAACTTCGGCGAGTAGCCGCACAGCTCGCTGGTCGACGCTCGAGCTGAGGCGAGCCGCCTGGTGGAATGCCTGTGCGCCTCATCGGCGCGTGAGAACGCCACCCAAGACCAGTGCGTGCAAGGTCGCTAGCTCCTCGCGGGCCTCGTCGTCGAGCTTGCGCTCGGGGGGAAACACCGCGTCGTAGGTCTGCAAGAGCAGGCGGGCCGTGGTCGGCACGTCGGCGACGGCGAAAGCCCCGGCGCGATTGCCCTTGGACAAGAAGGCGCTGACCAACTCGGTCTCCGCCATGGAGAAGTTGCGATTGACCTCTTGCGCGGCATCGCAGTTGGCAAACACCAGGTCGTGGCCATGCATGCCCTTGTCGACGGAATCGTGAAGCCCGCGCAGGCGTGCCTCTAGAAGTTGCAGCAGGCGTTCCGAGAAGTTTCCCGACGAGGAGGCGATGAGCTGCATGGACTGCAGGACGCCTTGCCGACACTGGCGAGAAAGCGCGCTGGCAATGGACTCCTTGGAGGGAAACTCCAGGTAGACGGTGCCGACGCCGACCCCTGCCTCGCGAGCGATGTCGGCCACCGTCGTCTTCGCGAAACCGTAGTGCTGAAAGAGTTGTTCGGCAGCTACGAGGATCTCGGCCTTACGCATGACCGGCATCGTACCCAGGGCCTGCGACACTTCCGGCGGGTGCCGAGGGCCCGAAAGGGCAAAAGGCGCCGCTTGCGCGACGCCTCTGCCTGCGATGCTTCGCTCTTAGCGCCTAGGATCGTGGCGAATACGAGCCGGGCCTGGCTTGGCTGGACCAGGAGGAGGCGCTGCCCCGCGTGGTCCAGGAGGCCGTGCCGTAGCTGGTGGCTTGGCTGGACCAGGAGGAGGCGCCGATGGCCGATCGTCGACCGGGCCGCGAGGTGCGGGCCGAGCCGGGGTTTGTCGAGCGCCACTTGGTGGTGGAGCGACGGGACGATCCCCTCGATTGGGGCCGACAGCAGGCGGCGTCGCACGTGGTGGAGGTGTTGGCGTCGTCCCACGTGGTGGTGGCGCAACCGGACGGCCATTTGGTGGGCCAGCGGGACCGCGTGGAGGTGGCGTCACTCCATGAGGAGGAGGAGGCGTTGCTCCGCGAGGAGGCGGCACAGCACCACGAGGTGGAGGCGTTACTCCGCGAGGTGGTGGAGCCGATCCGCGAGGTGGAGGCGTCACACCGCGAGGTGGAGGCGTGACACCGCGAGGTGGTGGCGTCACTCCACGAGGTGGAGGCGTAGCGCCACGAGGTGGTGGCGAACCAAATCCGCCACGTGGTGGTGGTGTGCTGCTGCGCGGTGGAGGCGAACCAAATCCGCCGCGATGATCGACCGTCGCAGGGCGGCGATAGACTTGCGGACGACCGGTGGTGCGACCGTTGGAATGATAGTTGGTAGGCACACGACTCTGGTGCTCCCAATAGCCGCCGACGTACACATAGCGGTTGTCTACGTAGTCGTAGTAGGGCGCGATGTAGACGTACTGAGCGCGATCACGAACCCAGTGACCCTGGCTCCAGGACCAGTCTTGTCCGCTCCAGTTCCAGTAGCCATCGATCCAAACGTAACCATAGCCAGGGGATATGGTCTGCTGCTCATAAAGAGGCGCAGGCGGCATGCTGGATACCGTGTACGTCGTTGGCGTACCGACGGCCACGCTGCCGGAAGCATACGTAGCGGGGCGAGCGGCTTGAACGGTACAACCCGCCCCTACAGCCAAAACAGCGCCCAGTGCGAGCGCAAAACGTGTTGAGAGCATAAGACTCCTCCATTCCATGACCGGGGTTGGACGGACGACGACCCCGGAAGATTCAAGAGCATAGTTGACGGAAATGGCGTCGGCAAGTACACAGAATGTCCTATGAAGACTGTCTTTTCCGGGATCCAACCCTCTGGCGAGCTCCACCTCGGTAACTACCTGGGCGCGATCCGCAACTGGGTCAGTCTGCAGGAAGAGTACTTCTGCTACTTCAGCGTGGTCGACTACCACGCCATAACGCAGGACTACGAGCCAAAACACATGCGCCATCGAGTGATGGAGATGGCCACTGACATCCTGGCATGCGGCGTCGATCCCGAGCGAAGCGTGCTCTTCGTCCAGAGTGATGTGCGCGAGCACACAGAGCTGTGTTGGGTGCTCAACACCGTGGCGCCCTTTGGTGACCTGAGTCGCATGACGCAGTTCAAGGACAAGTCGCAGCGCCAGGAACACAACATCAACGTCGGGCTCTTCGACTACCCGGTTTTGCAGTCCGCTGACATCCTGCTCTACAAGGGCCAGGCGGTGCCGGTTGGTCAAGACCAGGTACAACACATCGAGTTCGCCCGCCGCCTGGCGCGCAGCTTCAACACGCGCTGGGGCAAAGTCTTTCCCGAACCCGAGCCAAAACTGACCTCGACACCAAAGATCCTCGGCCTCGACGGCAAGGCAAAGATGTCCAAGTCGCTCGGCAATACCATCGCGCTCGGTGCCACCGACAAGCAGATTCGCAAGAGCCTGGCGCGTGCGGTCACCGATCCCAAGCGCGTGACTCGCGAAGACGCGGGCAACCCGGATGACTGCAACGTCTACTCGCTGCACGGCTTCTTCTCGAGCGA
>JAHEAK010000600.1 GCA_024642805.1 Kofleriaceae bacterium
AGGACTCGAAGGATTCGACGAGACCACCTGGCCTGACAGCGACGAAGGCAAAGCGGTCAAGTTCATCCAAGAGTGTGGTCGCAACCCAAGCTCCGCTGCATGCGAGTGGAAAGCCCTGCCTCGTGAGGCCATCACCGACGAGGGCGAGCTTCCTGAGATTGCTCTCGAGGGTCCTGAGCTGGCCGCAGAAGCTGCCAAGGTGCTCGGCGCCAACGCCAACAACCCTGATTGCGAAGGCGGCAACTGCGCCAGCCGACGCTGCGCAGAGTGTCACTCGGTCTCCAAAGGTGCTCTCAACCGCTGGCTCGACCTCACCAACGACGCTTGGACCGATTGCAAGCTCGACAAGGATCCAAATACTCTCAGCCAGAGCGCTGCGATGGCAGCTGTCGATTGCCTCCGCGTCGAGCCTAGCGACAACACCTCTGTGTTCGCCGCCGAAAAACTGGGCGTGCTTGCCACCGGTGTTCAGTACGGTCCTTTCCGCGAGCTCTTCAAGAAGGCCTACGGCGACGACAGCTGGTTGATTCCTTACCTGCAGTTCAAAGCCCGCGTCGGTATGCCTAAGGGCGGACATCCAAAGTTCAGCCAGCGCGAGTACGCCGTGGTCACCAAGTGGTTCTCACAAGGTCTGCCAAGCATGGGCGCTACCCTCATCGAGCCGCCTGCTCCTACCACCTGTGACGCTACCTTCAACACCGCTGCCATCACCAGCCACCTGAGCGACATGAGCTTCGACGGCTGGGCTGCTGTGAACAAAGAGAACGGCATCAACATGTTTGGCTGCGCAACGGCCGACCCTGCCCAGTGCTTCAGCTCTGGCTTCGTCAACCGCACCAGCGCCTGGGGCAACGGTGTCGGCTCCATCCGCGAGGTTCGTGACCTTGGCTTCCGCACCAGCTTCTGGACTCGCTCGTCGCCAGACGGTCGTTTCATCGGCAACGGTGGCGGTAGCGACCTTGGCTCGACCATCACCGATATGGTGACCGGTACCAACATCCCTGTGGACGCTAGCTACGACCCTGGATTCTTCCCAGACAACTCGGGCTTCATCTTCCAAGGCGCCACCAACGGAGCTGGTATCTGTCCTAACAGCGTGCTCACCAAGTACAACGCCATCGAGTTCGACGAGCCAGAGTGCATCACGGCTTCGGGTATCAACCTGTACCAGCACGTCTCTCGTGCCAGCGGCGGCGGCGACTACTTCATCATCAACAGCCAGTTCACCAGCGACCCTGGTAACTCGACCACGGATCCAAGCGCCAACTTCGCAGCTAGCGCGACGATGAAGTTCACCCCGATGTTCTTCGACGGAACCAACTACGTGCCTCAAGAGGCTGTCGTCGTCGACTCGCCTTTCGAGGGAGACTCGGTGCTCTCGCCTTCGGCTAAGCTGGTTATCAGCCGCATGTCGGGTCCTGATGGACAGTCTCTTGGCTACGTGATTCGCAAGGTCAACATCCAGCGCTTCGGCAGTGCCTACACGGTAGACATCGGCCAGAAGGTGGCCACCATCTGCGACATGCAAGGTGCCAAGGCCGGCTTCTCCTTCGACGAGCGCTTCGTTGTCACTCACCACTACAAGCAGGACGGCTCTGCCAACCTCTTCCTGCACGACCTGCAAACTCGCCAAACCCGTCAGATCACCAACATGCCTCCGGGGCAGCGGGCTCTCTTCCCGCACTTCCGCTCCGACGGCTGGATCTACTTCACCGTCAAGACGGGCGACAAAGAGTACGCGGCTGCTAGTGATGCAGCAGTGGTCCTCGGCCAGTAAGTAAGTGCGACGAGTACCTGTTACTCTAAGCAAACCATGATGAATCGAGCAAAAGGGCGATTGCGAGCAGGTCTCTACGGCCTCCTGGCGGTCGCCCTTTGTTCGTGTAACAGCAACATCGCCGACGGTCTCGACTTTCCCTTCAATGGTGACGAGACCAAGTCGGATGTCTTCGGGCGCAGCCTGGTTGGGCGCGCCTCTCCCTACGAGCCCGATCTGAGCCTGGGCACCGAGGAGAACACCCTGCGCCTGCGCAGCGACATGAAGTTTCGTCGCGACGTGGCATGGGCCACTGTCTTCAAGGTCCTCGAGCCAGTTCCCTTGCTTGGTCTCGCCGAGGTCAGCCAGGAGCATCCCGAGGTCGAGCTTCCCAACGGGGTTCCTGAAATCCCTCGTTTCCAAACCTGGTACGGCATCGAAGACGCCAAGCGCATGTTCCAGCGCGTCTACGAACAACTCGGACCCGCGGGACGACGAGCACGCTCACCGGTCACCGACGAGATCATGCAGGAAGCCATCGCCTTCAGCGACAGTGCTGTCGAGCGCTCGGATCGTTGGCCCTTAGACCGTTATCTGCAACACATCAAAGACCTCGAGCTGTGCCCTCCGAGTGTCACCCCTGAAGAGTGTGCACTGACGCTGAGCGAAAAGAATGGCGGCGCCGCCTCGGGAACCTCGCGCATCGTCTACAGCCCTGGCACCATCGAGCACGTCATCACCAACTACAGCAGCATCCTTGACTGCCTGAGCAGGCTCGAGTCGCTGCCCATGGAGGAGCAGCCGGCCAGCGAAGACAACTTCAGCGTCTGCTTCTCCGACGAGTTTCCTCCCGACGCCGCGCTGGTCAAAGCACAGTGGGTGCGCGCCGATTTTGGCACCGAGTTACCCGCCTTCGATACCGACGCTGATGCTCTGCGCGCACGCATGGCGGCAGGCGCCCTGTGGCCAGACGATGGCGATCGCAAGCGCAAGCCTAGCTCGAAAGAGGCCTACACGATTCGTCTGAAGAACGGCAACACCTTCCGTCTTGCTGGTCTGCACATCATGACCAAGGAGACGCGCCACTGGCAGTGGATCACCTTGTGGTGGAGCGACAAGCCCGACGTCGACTTCGGCGAAGATCGCCCGGCGGCCATTCGTGATCTGCCACCGGTCTGGTCGAATTATAAAATGTGCGCGGTGTCCTGGTTCGACGAGCAGGATCCCGAGCTCGCCACTCGCTACGCCAGCCTACCCACCCTCGACGCCGCCATTGAAGCCACCGGCGGTGCGGTTGGCGAGCCGAGCTGGTGCAGCAATCCCTATCTCGAGCACGGCCACAACAACGCGCAAACCAACTGCATTGGTTGTCACCAGCACGGCGGCAGCCGAGTGGCCTTCGACCTCGATGGCGATGGCGCTCTCGATCCACTCGATCTTGAGACCGTCATCCAAAACGAAACCCTCTATCCAAACCATGGGCGCTCACAGATTCGCGAGCTCTTCCCATCGGACTATCTCTACGCCTTCAATCGCGTCGATGACCTTGCCGGGATGATCTTCACCGAGGTGCAGTTCTTCGACAGCACTGACAAGGATGAGATCGCCGGTCGCATTAGCAGCATTCTCGGTTTGACGGGCAATCCGGGCCGAGGCAGCAGCCTGTTCTCGGCGACCTGCGCCGCATGCCACGGTGCAAACGGCCTAGGCACCTCGGTAGCGCCGTCGCTTGCTGAGCGGGTGCCTGCTCGCAGCGACGATGGACTCCTGCAGAGCATCTTGCGTGGGCGCGGCGATATGCCCGCCTGGGAGAGCAACTTCGCGGATCAAGACTTCGCCGACCTGCTCGCCCACTTGCGCGCGACCTTCTAGGGGCCAGTTTGCTGGCGCCAATGTGTGTGCTGACCGGAGCCACACGCCCCGCAAAGCGCTCGCCATGCTTGAGCTGGCCGGTAAATTCGATATCGGCGAGGTCCTTGATGGGATTGCTCACGGCTCTTTGTTGCATCTAAGCGGCCCGGACCGCAATCGGGCGTGATTGCTTGCTACCTTTGAGC
>JAHEAK010000601.1 GCA_024642805.1 Kofleriaceae bacterium
GCGCGCGGACCACGTCACCGCCCAGCTCGTCCGGGCGCTTGAGTGCGAGGGACCCCTTGTGGGCCCTGCCGACTGCCGAGCGAACCGCGTCGGCAATAACAATTGGATTGTCGTTTCCCATGATGACTTTCTAAAATCCTAAAGGGCTAGTTCCGAATAGGTTTGTTCTGCATGAGCATGTGCTGCATGCGCTCTTGACTCTTTTTCTCACCGCAGAGCGACACAAATGCCTCTGCTTCTAGTTCGAGCATCTCGGCTTCGGTGACCTTGTGGCTACCGCCGCCTTTGCCGCCGCACAAGACCTCGGCAAGCTTGCCGGAGATGAGCGCGTCGTGCTCGGAAGCGTAGCCGCCAGCAACCATGCTGTTGATGAGCATGCCGATGGTGGCGATGCCGCTGTCGCCTGGCAGTTTGTAGGAGCGCGGTACCGGCGCGTGATAGCCGGCGTTGGCCATGCCGATACAGCGAGCCTTGGCTTCCCACACGTGCCGAGCGCGGTCGAAGGACACGCCGTCACTCTTGCGGAAGTAACCAAACTCCTTGCCCTCGTTGGCCGAGGTGGCCACCTTGGCCATGGCGATGTTCTTGAATGTCTGCGCCACGAAGGCCGAGACATCGATGTCGGTGCCATCGGGAATGTTCTCAAGCGCGCGCCAGAGCATGTTCATGTTGCCAGCGCCGCCGGGGATGAGACCGACGCCGACCTCGACCAGACCCGAGTAGGTCTCCGCCGCGGCTTGCACGCCGTCGCAGGCAAAGCACAGCTCAAGACCACCACCGAGAGTCATGCCGTAGGGAGCGGCGATGACCGGCACCGAGCTGTACTTGAGGCGCTGGGTGGCACCCTGGTAGTTCTTGACCATGGAGCGCAGCTGTTCCCACTGCTTTTGACCGGCGGCCATGACCACCAGCATGAGGTTGGCGCCCACGCAGAAGTGCTCGCCCTGGTTGGTGATGAGCAGGGAGCTGAAGCTCTCCTCGGCGCGGCTTACCGCATCGTGCAAGGACTGAATGACGTCGGCATCGATGCTGTTCATCTTGGAGCGGAAGGTGAGACCGAGGACGCCATCGCCCATGTCCCAGGCTTCGGCGCCCGCGTTCTTGAGAACCGGTGCTTCGCCGCGGCGCAGCACCGTGAGAGTGGCCTCGCGCGGATCGCTCGGCGCGGCCACGTACTTGCCCTGCAAGAGGCTGTAGACCTCGTTGCCCTTGTAGAAGGACTCGGCGCCCGATTCGCGCATCTTCTTCACCGAGGCGGGCAGGGCGATGCCCTCCTTGACCATGCGGTCATAGGTGGCGGCAAAACCCAGGGCATCCCAGGTCTCGAAAGGACCCAGGTCCCAGTTGTAGCCCCAGCGCATGCCCTTATCGACGGCGGCGATGTCATCGCAGATTTCGCCGATGCGGCGAGCGGAGTAGGCCAGGCTGCGCGAGAGCACCTTCCAGGCAAACTCGCCGACTGCGCCTTCGGTGGCAACGGTCTTGCGCATGCGCTCTTTGACGTCTTCGATCTTCGAGAGATTCTTACACGCGGACTTGATGGCGGCGTCGCCACCCTTGGCCCGGTACTCGAGAGTCTTGTAGTCGATGGTCTCGATGCTGCCGTCCTTGGCCTTGCGGTAGAAGCCCTGCTTGGTCTTGCCGCCGAGCAGCTTCTTGTCGAGCATGCCGGCCAGGAAGCTCGGCATGGCGAAGACCTCGCGGTCCTCGTCCTTGACCAAGACCTCGTGGCAGTTTTTGACCACGTGACCGAGGGTGTCGAGACCGACCATGTCAGCGGTGCGGAAGGTCGCGCTCTTTGGGTGACCCATGGGCACGCCGGTGATGGCATCGACGTCTTCGGGGGTGAGGCCCTTGTCGAGCATCAGGTGCATGGTCGCCATCATGGAGTGGGCACCGATGCGGTTGGCCACGAAGTTGGGCTCGTCCTTGGCCCAGACGATGCCTTTGCCGAGCTTCTCAGTGCCGAAGTGCTCGACGCGGGCGATGGTGCTCGAGCTAGTCTCCTTGGCGGCCACCAGCTCGAGGAGCTTCATGTAGCGCGGCGGGTTGAAGAAGTGCATGACCAGGAAGTTTTGCTTGAAGGCGGCGGAGCGTCCTTCCAGCATGTCGACGATGCGCAGACCCGAGGTGTTGGAGGCCAGGATGCTGTCGCCGAGCAGAGGCTCAAGGCGTGTGAAGAGCGCGCGCTTGATGTCGAGGCGCTCGATGATGGCCTCGATGATGAGGTCGCACTCGGCTGCCTTCTCCAGGTCGTCTTCCAGGTTGCCAACCTGCACCAAGGGCGCGTGGGCGGGATGAAAGAACGCGGCCGGGCGGCTCTTGAGAAGTTTGCCAAGGGCTCCCGAGGCGAAGGCATCGCGCTCGCGCTTGCTCGCACCCTCTTTGGTGCCAGGAGGCACGATGTCGAGAAGTAGAACCGGGATCCCGGCGTTGGCAATGTGAGCGGCAATGCCAGCCCCCATGACACCGGCGCCGAGCACCGCGACACGTCGAATGGGCTTGTTCATATGATTCTTCTCTTTCCTCGTAGATGATAGTGCGGCCCCATGGCAGAGGCTCGTGTTGCAAGGTCGGTTGGAGGTCGAAGAGTAGGCGTGCTTTGCGCCGGGGGACAAGGCTCCGAAGTGGAGAGCGACGCCCCGATTTCGGGGACCTGCTGAGATCGCGGCCAAATCAAAACGAAAGCTTGGCCGTGGCGTGGCCCTTGCAAAATGATTGAACGTCATGAGAGCTCAAGGGCGGAATTTGCAGCCAGGATTTGCGCTTTCGGCGCCCCCGCCGCTTGCGCCTCCGCCCCTGCCCGGGGCGGTTTTGCCGCCTTCGACGCGCGCGAAACGCCAGACCGAGCTCACGCCTCGCAAGGTCAAGGCGGCGCGCTCGGCGGGCGTGTGGTTTGCCATCTTTGTGCTGCTGCTGGCTGGTGCCGCTGGCGCCTTTGGCTACACCGAGCTCAGCTCTGCCCGCAGCAAGGCCGAGCGCGCCCAGAGCAAGCTCGCCGGTGCCATGCAGCGCGCGGCCAAGGCGGAGCAACAAGCGATGAGCGCAGAGGCCGAGCTCACACGCAGCAAGAGTGAGTTGCGCGAGTCGCAAGAGAGTCTGGTTGCGGTCGAGCAGGCCGCGGCCAAGAGCGAAGAGGAGCTCGAGTCCAAGCTCAACAGCCTTTTGGAAAAGGGCCAGGGCGAGGTGGTGAAGGGCAAGGACGGTCGCCTGACCCTGCAGCTTGTCGACAAGGTGCTCTTCCAATCGGGAGAAGCGGAACTGAGCCCGCGCGGCAAGAAGGTCATGGCCCGTGTTGGCAAGGCTCTGGAAGAGATGCGCGACAAGCAGGTCTGGGTGCAGGGCCATACCGATGACGAGCCGATCAAGACCAACAGCGAGCTCTTCGCCAGCAACTGGGAACTGTCAGCGGCGCGCGCCCTGACCGTAGTGCATTTCCTGCAAGACGAAGCCAAGGTCGATCCCAAGCGCCTGGCGGCCGCTGCCTTTGGTAGCCATCGGCCTATTTCGCGTCGGCAAAAGGCCAAGAATCGCCGGATCGAGATCGTGCTCTTTCCCGCCGAGGTCGAGCTTCAGCGTTAAGAAGACTTCGTAGCTTTGATGCCCAGGCGCTCACCCAGGTGCTGATTGCTGAAGGGCGTGTCAGTGAGCGCCACACAGCACTCGATCCTTTCGAAGCCCGCGCGCTGTAGGAGAACGACGAGCTCGGTGGCCGAGTAAATGCGGATCCGAGAGTGTTTGCTGCCACTTGTGGTCGGGCTGTTCCAGGTCCAGGTGGTGTCGATGACGCCAGCGATGGGGTCGAAGTGGTT
>JAHEAK010000054.1 GCA_024642805.1 Kofleriaceae bacterium
CCGGTGCGCACAGAGAACTCGAATTTGTCGTAGCCGGTTCGACCGAAAAGCGATCAAATCTCTGACACTTAGCTTCTGTGGGACGCAAACTAGCTAGCCCGAGACCTCAAGACGCCCTCGCCATGCTCAGAGTTTTGAGCTCAAGTCCTGAATCGCCCGGGTGGTGCGACCGGCCTTGATGTTGACCTTGAAGGACTTGTTGATGCCGTGCTCTTTGTTGCTCAGCACGACTCGATGGCTGCCTTCAGGCAGCTGAATTGATCGTTGTGGTGTGGTGAGGCCGGTGCTCTTGCCATCGATGGTGATTTGGCAGGGAGGTTTGGCGCCCAACATGAGAGTACCGAGAGACACTTCGCCCGCTCCTGCCAGGGACTTGTCTGCGATAGCTCGTTCCGCCTTTGCAGAGGACGAGCTGCTCTTTCGCTCCTTGCTCTTGGCTCGCTCCTTCGACTTGCTCTTGTTCTTGTCAGCACGCGCTTTCGCGCTTTCGCTCTTGCTCTCGCTGCTGCTGGCGATCGGCTCGACCTGCAAGCCCGAGGGCTCTGCCTTGGCGGCGTCCTCTTGCCCTTCCACCGCGTCGAGGACCAACTCCAACACCTGCGCTTCGCCGGCGGCGAGCTCGAATTCCATGTGCTTGCCAAAGAAACCCACCGGCCCCTCGATGTCGATACCGTGCGAGCCGGGCAAGAGGTTGCGCACACGCAGCGGAGCGACGCCGATGTCGTGACCATCGAGGCTCACGCGAGCGCCCGTGGGCTCGACCAGGATGTCAAAGCCGGTCTTCTTGGCCAGCTCCATGTCGATGACGGGCAGCGCCTCGCCTGCTCCTTCCACGCCGGCGGCCGCTGGCCCAGGATCGGTGTCGGGCTCGATGGTCTCTTCGGCAGGCTGTGCCGCGCCAAGCACCGCTGCGTCCTCGACCTTGCCCGCAGCGCTCTCGACGAGCTGCGCGGCTTGTGGAGCCACGGGCGCGGCGGCCGTGGCGGCGCCCTGATCGGCCGATTGCTGTTGTGCGAGTAAGTAGCCGCCAGCGACAGCGCCGCCAATGACGACGATGCCGATCAAGGCGAGCCATGCTCCACCGCCCTGCGACTTGGCCTTGGCCGGGCTGCGAGCCTGGGTGGGCATGGCAATCTCGGCCATGGGTTTGGCCATGGGTTTGGAGAGATGCCGGACAGGCATGGTCACATCGACGATGCCCTCGCGCCGCTCAGGATCGTCAATGGCCTGCGACTGGGCCGAGTTGACAAAACGTGCGATTGCGGAGGATTCGGTGGCCATGAGAGCTGACGACTAGGCTGGAATGTATGAGGTTAGACCACCAAACTGGACAATGACAACATAGATTTACAGCCGCCAAGAAGTACCGCAGCTTACGATGCGGATCTCACCGGACGCCTGTGGGCGAAGGCCAGGCCCAGCATGATCACGGCTATGATGCCAAGGCCCCAGGACTCGCGCGCCATCTCCACCGCACCACCCTTGGTTTCCATGGGCTCGAACATCTGCGCTGGCGGCACCCAGGTGGGCATTCCCGAGATGATGAGGCCGGCCCAAGCCAGGGCTGCCAGGGCCACCAACACGCACAGAAGCCAGCTGCGGGCAAAACGGCCGGCTGCCAGGCAAGCGCCCATAGCGCTCAAGTACATGGCGATCCAGCGCAAAGGATCGGGGTCGTTGTACTGCACAAGGGCGCCACACAGAAAAAGCAGGGCGCAAACTAGGCGCGTGGCACGCAGAGCATGACGCATACCCCCGTATAACCGAAGGCGGGCGCGACCAGCAAGTGGCCATGAGCAGGCCGAACTTGCTAATCTGCGACCGGCTTTGCCTGTCTCCGCTCACCGACTGCGACTCTCGAGTCTACTTGCCACAGTGCTGCTGCTCAGTGCCGCCGCCTGTGGTGAAGGTGAGTCGAAGAGCGTGCAGGCTACCGCTGCTGGTGATGATGCCGGGCCAGCTCGTCCACCCGAGCGCCAGAAGAGCCCAGAGGAGATTCGCTACGACGGCACCATTTCCGGTCTCGAGCGGCTCATGCGCGACTTGCGGGTTGCTCTCACCTCCAACGACGAGTCCACCAGCGCCGTCCTCATCGCCAGCCTTCGCTTGCCAGAGTACGAGGCCTGGATGTTGCGCGTTTTTGGCAACGAGCTTGGTCGAGCACTGAGCGACGAGTATCGCCCGCAGAGTGAAGAGATTGGCCTGCTCGCCGAGGTGCTCACCGAGCAGTATGGCAAGGGCCTGGTCGACGCCGAGGCCTACCGCTTCGTCACCTCCGAAGTCTTGACCTCGACTGGTTATCAAAGCGCCGCGCTCAAGCAGATGACGGAGACCGTGCCACTCTACTCGGTGCGCTTGTACTCCGAGGATCGCAAGCGAAGCTTTCACTTGTGGTCCTTCGTGCACGAAGCTGGCAGTTTTCGATACGTTGGCAAGCTGCGCGCCGTGGCACCCAAGCGAGCCAGCGGTGGCCGTGACCTCAACGAGTACCGCCTCGAAGATGCCGAGCGGCTTGCGGCGCAAGAGAACAAGTGAGGCGATGCTCTGTGGCATCGGGGCGCGCTTCGAGGATGTGGATACGCAGGCGGTTATCGAAGCGTTAGCCGGGATCGTTCAAAACTTGCCGCTCCGAGTTCGCGCGCTCACTGTGCTGGTATGCACCGCGAGTTTGCACTGTCAGGATTTCTACTGACCCGCGAAGACTGGGACCTGCTCGACGACGACACGCGCGAGCTCTTCACTCAGATGTTGGCCGAAGAGGCCCGCGCGCCGCGCGTTGAAGAGCAAAGCCGCCGCAGCGATCCTGCCAATTAGGCCGCCAGACTAGAGGCGACCGTGCGGCCAGCCTGTGCCTCCGAAGCTGGCTAGAACTTGCTCTGCACGTAGGCGCGCTTGGCTGCCACGGTCTGTTTGAGCTGCTCCACGGCGGCGCGCCACTCCTCGACGCTTTGCGTGCTGAGCTCGTCGGCCGCGACCTCGTCCTCGATGAGGGCCGCAAGCTCATCGATGCGGGCTTCCATGCGCTCCTGCGAGAAGGCTCCTTCGATTAGCTCCATGCTGCTGGCCTGGTAGTCGTCCCACAAGAAGCGAGCCATCCTACCAATGAGCGGATCGCATGCGGGTGCGCGACCGTTGATGCCGAAGAAGATGGGAATTGGTGCACAGTCGGCGTCGACTTGATCCCAGTCGGGCATACCAAATTGCGTGCGGATGGGGCTCGGCTCTTCAAAGGTGTGGTCGACATCCCAGGGCACTAGCCACAATTTGTCCTCGGTGCTGCTCTCGTACCAGTAGTAGTTGTGGTTGAAGCAAGGCATGCCATCGAGCCCACAGTACCAGCCGACAATGCCATCCCAGTGATCGATCAGGCGAGCGACGGCCATGTAGCGAACTAACATGTCGAGGTCAGTCCAGGCGCTCATCGTCGCGCGAAAGCCGCTATCACCGGCCGTCTGCAGGGCCTGCGCAAAGCGCACCATCTTGTCGGCGCTGGGATTCTCGTCCTCGTTGGTCTCGAGGGCGGCGATGTAGGGTGCTTCGGTGTCGTGCACCGGCCACACTTCCTTGTACAGGTTGCCCTCGCCTCCCTCGGGAAAGTTCGCACGCGTAAATTGGCCATCGATGGCCTCGACCGCCGCGTAGAGGCCGAGGCTCTCGCCGTTGACCACCACGCGTGCGTAGGCCATGCGCGGGGCGTAGACACCATGATCGCGGAAGAGCTTGTAACCGATGGCGTCATGCATCTTCGATGGCTCGGCCTCCATCGCGTGCAGGTTGATTCGCTTGAGGCCAAACAAACGCTGTCCTGGTACGTACTCGTCGAACTTGAGCTTTAGATTGAGCTTGTCGCAGACGCGCACCCCGCCGCTGAAACAGAAGAAGAGGCTGCCATAGGAGCCCTTGAAGCGCATGCCGATGTCGGCGAGGGTCTGCCCCTGATAGACCAGGGTGGCGGGCACGTAGAGTTCGTCCTGAGCGTTTTCATTGAGCGCGTCCCAGGCCTCTGGGGGCAGACTCAGTTCGAAGGTGTGGATCTGACTTTCGTCGAAAACGGGCGCAGCCGAGACCGCGTCGGGCAGGATCGGACCGGCGTCTGTAACCAGGCCGCCCCCTCCACCCTCGCTGCCACAGGCCACGAGCAGCACCGACACAACACCCATCCACACCAGAAGCGGAAACTTGCGCTCATTCACGTCTTTCACGCTATCACAGCTGTGCCAGAATGCCTCGGGATGACCAGCACACTCCAGCTCGAAATTCGCGACCACGTAGCGACCGTGACCATGACCAAGGCGACCATGCCGCCGGCCTTCTTCCGCGAGATCCGCGAGGTCTTCAGGCAAATTGCCGCGGACTCGACCGTGCGCGTGGCGCTCATCGAATCAAGCGCAAAGAGCTTTAGCTACGGTCTCGACTTGCCAGCCGCCTTTCAGGAAATGGGCGCGCACTTCGCCGGCGGTGGCGCCGCACAGCGCATGGAGCTGTTGGCCATCATCGCTGACTTGCAAGACTGCATGCAGACCCTCGTGCGTTGCCCGGTGCCGGTGATCTGCGCGGTACAGGGACACTGCCTTGGTGGTGGCATCGATCTCATCACCTGTGCAGACATTCGGCTGGCAAGCGCCGACGCGAGTTTTTCAGTTCGAGAAACTCGCATTGCGATCGTCGCCGACCTGGGCACCCTGCAGCGCTTGCCGACGCTGGTTGGAGAAGGTCACGCGCGCGAGTTGGCGCTGACCGGCTGCGACATCGATGCAGAGCGCGCCGCGAGCATTGGCCTTGTCAACAGAGTGCTCCCCGATCGCGACTCGCTCCACGAGGCGGCGCTCAGCATGGCCAAGGCCATTGCAGACAATCCCCCGCTCACGGTTCGCGGCGTCAAGAAGACGATGGACTTCACACGCGACCACGGCGCCCAGGCAGGCCTTGCCTACGTAGGCGCCTGGAACGCGGCCTTCCTGGCATCAGAAGATCTCGCAGAGGCGATGCAGTCATTCACGACCAAGCGCGCTCCGAATTTCAAAGGCAAGTAGTGAGTCGCGAGCTTCGCCACTGCTATCGCGACCCGCTTTCGGAGGTCTGGTTGGCTGCCGCCTATCGCATCGGCCTGCGCGTGCAACGCTGCGAGGATGCCTTCGCCCACAGCGACGGCAAGGGCACCATCCACATTGCCAGCAGTGCGCACCTGGACGCGGACGATTGCCTGGCGCAGATGATCTTCCACGAGCTATGCCACTCGCTCATCGAAGGCCCCGACTCCTTTGCGCGCGAGGACTGGGGCCTGGACAACAGCAGCCATCACGACGACGAACGCGAGCACGCCACCCTGCGCCTGCAAGCCTGCCTGGCGGCGCGCTACGGTTTGCGCGAGCTCTTGGCGCCCACCACTGACTTCCGCAGCTTCTTCGACGCCCTCGGTCGCGATCCACTGGCCGATCGCAGTGATCACTCGGTGCAGCTGGCCATCATGGGCCTGCGCCGCTCCGACACAAACCCGTGGTGGCCGCACCTTGGCAAGGCTTTGCAGTCGAGCGCCGACATCGCTCAGATCGCGGCCGGCTGGGCCGCGCCAAGCTCGCTGCCAGTCTTGTATCGCCTGTATCGGTCGCCGCCCGGCGCGCATCCCACCGGCCTGCCGGCTGGCCGAGCGCACGATGGGGAAGACTGCTCACGATGCGCGTGGCGGGCGGCGGATGGCACCTGTTTCCAGGCCCAGCAGCCGGTCGACGCCGCCCTACCCGCTTGCGAGCGCTTTGAGGCCGCCTTCGACTGTCAGGATTGCGGGGCTTGCTGTCGCGAGGCCTATCATTCCGTGACCATCGCCGAGGGCGACCCGGTTGCGATCAGACATCCATCGCTCGTGGTTCACCGTGAAAGCTACTCGGAAATCGCCCGAGAGGATGGCCACTGCGTGGCCCTGCAAAACCAGGCCGGGCGCTATTCCTGCACGATCTACGAGGATCGCCCCACCTGTTGCCGCGAGTTCGAAAATGCGGGCGAACACTGTCTCACCGCGCGCCGGCGTGTTGGTCTAAGCTTGTAGAGGAGTCCACCCATGCGCCCCGAAGCCATCACCTCTCGAGTTCGCCACATCAGTCCTGCCGCCGCCATAGCGCCCGGCCCTGGGCCCTGGTGGGAAAAACTCGATCCTGATTTTCGCCATCGCCCCGAGCGCTTTGCGATGCCCATGGGCGATCGCGTGAAGGTGTCGGCGACCGCGGCAGCCGACCGCTTGATCAACACGCTGGCGTCCTCGCTCTTCTCGCTCAGCATCCTTCCGCAGGGCTCCAGGCGCCAGGTGCTCGGCTCCTATGCAAGCGAGCCAAACGCCTACCACGCGGCCGCGCTCAGCGCTGACCCAACGATCTTGTTCCGGCCGCCGAGCGATGATGTCGTCATCGAAACCAGTTATGCGCGCGGGCTGCACTTTCGCCCGAAGGACGGCTTTCGTGAGCGGATTCGCTTCGTGAGCCCCTACCAGGCCCTCGATCCGCGACGGACCGCCACCTTTACCGGCGAGCCACGCAACCGCATCGCCAGCGCCTTGCACTGGCGACACAACGACGGTCCGCGCCCAACCATCATCGGCATTCATGGTTTCAATGCCGACCCCTTCCTGCTCAACCAGGAGGTCTTCGCCCTGCCCTGGTTCTACGAGCTCGGCTGCGACGTCCTGCTCTTCACGATGCCCTTTCACGGCTCTCGCGCGCCCTGGACTTCTCTCTTCAGCGGGCAGCACTTCTTTAGTGGCGGGCCAGCCCATATCAACGAGGCCTTCGGTCAGGCTATTTGCGACCTGCAAGTCATCATTCGATATCTCATGGACGAGCTCGGCGTGCCGAGCGTGGGCGCGACCGGCATCAGCCTGGGCGGCAACACGGCCGCGCTCCTGGCTGCCGTCGAGCCCCGGCTTCACTTCAGCATGCCCAACGTGCCCGTGGTCTCACTAGGTGATCTTCTGTTGGAGTGGCATCCTCTGGCCGAGATCATCTCGATGCGCATGAAGCAGCTGGGCGCTGACATCTACGATTTGCGCGCTGCCTTTGCTGCGGTCTCGCCTCTGAGCTATCCGGCCAAGCTACCCAAGGAGCATCTCTTCATCATCGCCGGTGCCGCAGACCGGATGGCGCCGCCCAAGCAAGCGCGCCTGCTCCACGAACACTGGCAACGCTGCGACATCCACTGGTTTCCTGGCAATCACGTCCTGCACTTCGATCGCGGCAACTATCTTCGGCAGATGGCCAGGGTCATGAACAACATCGGCTTCCTCGAAGACGATCGCGCTGCCTAGCGCAGCGCCGCAGTGTGCGGGCCGGAAGCACGAGCCTCCAGGAGTGGGGGCCGTCTGAAGACACGCAGCTCGGGTGCCTCGCCGAAACGCCGACGGGCGCCGCATCGCGACGCCCGCCAACTCTTGCAGCCTTGTTCCTAGCGCCTACTCCGCCGACCGAGCGTTGTCAGAGCCACGGCTCGACTTGGCTGGAGAGCTCGCTCCGGCCACCTTGTTGAGAATCTTCGGAAGGTCGATACCCATGGTGTGCTTGAGCTGTTCGGAGGTAATAGCGGCCTTCACCGCCAGGTCGTTTCCACCGTTGAGCTCCTTGTCGATGAAGGTGACCTTGTCGATAGGCAGCGACGACACCGTACCCATCAGCGAAGACACCAGGCCGTTGAGCTTTTGCGCGACGACGATCTGTCGAGCGCTATCGCCAGAGGTGCGCCAGGTCTCGGCGATGGCCCGCATCGCGTCCGCGGTCGCCTTGCCCTCTTCGATCACCTGGGAGGCGTTGCCGCGAGCCTCCTCGATCTTCTGCAGACGTCGAGCCTCTGCAGGTTTGATCTCGTCGGCAAGCAGTCGAAAGCGAACTTGCTCCAAGCGCGCTCTTTGCACACCCAGCTCGGCGGTGGCACGAGCGACGGCGGAGGTCACCTGACCGCGTTGCTCGGCCACCATGGCCTCCTTGCGGGACACGGCGTCCATGATGCGCTTGTCGGCTTCCGCCTTGGCCTTGGCGATGGCAGCGCTGAGTGCGGCAATCTCCTTGGTCTCAAGGTTGGCAGCATGACGCTCGGCGGCCAGAGCGCGGTTCTCTGCCTCTGCGATTCTCGATCGCATCAGCAAGTCGGCACTCTGCTTGCGACCCAGCGAATCGAGGTAACCACGATCGTCGGAGACGCTTTGAATCTTGAGCGTGTCGAGCTCGAGACCCAATCCACGCAGGTCGCGATCGGCCTCATTGAGCAGCTCCGATGCGAACTTGACGCGATCTTGGTTGACCTCCTCTGGCGTCATGGTTGCCAAAACACCACGCAGGTTGCCCTCAAGGGTCTCACGAGCCACGCGCATGATTTCCTCGCGTGGTTTGCCAAGCATGCGCTCGATGGCGTTTGCCAGCGTGGACTCCTTCGAAGAAATCTTGACGTTGGCAATGCCTTCGACATTGAGCGGGATGCCGCCTTTTGCGTAGGCACCCTGCACCCGAATGTCGATAATCATGATGGTGAGGTCCATGCGGTCGACTCGCTCGAAGAGCGGGATGCGCATGCCGCGACCGCCCTGGACCAGACGATAGCCAACGTCGCGCTCGCCCTGGCGAGCATCAGTCACGGACCGGGTCGTTCCAGAGAAGATGAGAACCTCATTGGGTGGGCAGATGTAGATGAGCCTGGAAACGATCATCGAGAGTGCGATGGCCGCGAACACCAGGGCGCCGAGAATAATAGGAATGACTACCATGACTGAGCTCCTTCGTTGCTTGTAGTGCTTGGCGCCGGCGAAGGCGCGCTAGGGCCGCTGAGCGCAGGCAAGGCCTGGTCGCTATGCCCACTGAGAATGCCCTTGAGATCGACTCCGAGCGACTCGTTGACTTGATTCATCAAGGACGCGACGGTTGCCGGGTAGGCGCTGGCGTAGGCCGCCATCGTCGAACCATTGCCAGAGTCGACCAGATTGACCTCACGAACCTTCAGGTTCTTGGCCGCATTGACGACCTGCCCAAAGATGGCGTCGATGTTTTGCAAGACGAACATCTCCATGGCCTCGCCTTCGCTTGCGGCCCATGCCTCGGCGACGACTCGCAAGGCCTCTGCGCTCGCTCGACCATCCTGCGCAATTTGCGCGGCATCGCCTGCTGCGTCCAGTTCGCGAACCATACGGGCCGTCTCGGCTGGGATGGTGACTTCGGCAGACAGACGAAGTTGCTCGAGCTCACCACGGATCTCCTGCAACTCGCGTTCGGCTAGCGCCCGGGCTTCATCGGCGGCCGCAACCGCTCGCTCTTCCTCGGACTTTGCCTTGGCATCCAGGTTGGCGCTGATCTCTCGCAGCTCGTTGCGCTTCTTGAGGACATTGGCCTGCGCATTGGTCTGCGCCACCGAGGCACGCGCCTCGGCTGCCGCTTCCTCTTCCTTGGCGAGGCGCTCGGCATCGGACTCAGCGACTTCCGCTGAGCGGATGACTTCGGCAATTCGCTTGCGACCGATGCTCTCCAGGTAGTTCCTGTCATCAGAAACGTTCTGAACCTTGAGTGTGTCGAGGTGCAAGCCGAGCTTCTGCAGATCGGCCTCGGCCTCTTCGGTGAGGCGATCGGCGAACTTGAGACGATCCTCGTTGACCTCCTCTGGGGTCATGGTGGCGAGGACGCCTCGCAAGTGGCCTTCGAGAGTCTCTTTGGCCACGCGAGCAATTTCTGCACGGCCGCGCCCAAGAAAACGCTCGATGGCGTTCGAGACGAAGCGCACATCGCTTGAGATCTTGACGTTGGCAATTGCGTGCACCGAGAGCGGAATACCGAGGGCGCCGTCAGCGCCTTCCGAGTAGGCACCCGAGATGCTCATCGACACCGAGATATTGGTGAGGTCCATCTCCTGCACTTGTTCAAAGAGTGGCACTCGCCAACCACGACCGCCGAAGACAGTCCGAAATCCGACCGTGGTGCCGTCATCGGCCACGCGATTGCGGCCGGAGAAGATCAGCACGCGGTTGGGCGGGCACACATGCAGGAGTTGCTTGACGATGGTCATCAGCAGGATGGCTCCCGCGACCACGCCTCCCCCGATGAGCATCGCTGTTTTGATCGCTGTCTCGAACTCGTTCATAGTTGTCTTCCTTCTGTCAGGGGGTTAGCAGAGTAATCGTTGATTGTGGGAGCTTGGCCTCGAGAGAGGTTCAAGCGTTGAGCAAAGGTGCATGGGAGACGATGAGGTTGCCTTCGTCGTCGGTACCGATAACCAGCACACGCGCACCGGCGGCTAGGGTCTCTTCCTCTGAGATCGCGATTTCTTCGAAGCTTCTGCCGCCAATTTGCAGTCGAACTTTTCCTGGGCTGCCTGGCTCGACGGGCAAGAGCAAGACACCGGTACTGCCCATGAGATCGCCTGCGCCCAGGACTTTGCCGACAGGTTTGCTAACCAGGCTGCGCATGACGCTGGTCGCGCCAACGCCGCTGAGGTAGCCGACACCAATGCTAGGAGCGAGGACCATGGCCGTACCAAGACCGGTAGCAAGTGTGAGCGCGGTGCCGACCAATCCAAAGAAGGCACAAAAGAAGGTCCAAAAACGCAGTGAACCGATCGGCAGCCAGGCATCGAGACCGTGCGCGTCGAGACCGCCACCATGGTGACCTGCATCCGCATCCGCATCGACATCGCCAGCTAGGTAGCCACTCACCTCAAGGTCAGCATCGGTGCCAACATCGAGATCATGATCCACTTCGTGATCGCCGCCGCCGAAGATCGACAAGCCGAGCAGCGAACCGCCGATGATGAGTGTTGTCAGGTACGCCGTTAACATGTTGCTCCTGTGTCGGCAGCGCATGGCCGAGGGCATTGCTCCTCCAACATGCGGCGCACCTGACACCTGTCTTGTTCGCGCCCCACTTTGGCCGACCTTGCCTTCCCCATTGCTAGCCTCGTTCCAACCCGGCCTTGGCCGGTAGTGTCTGCATTACCGGTACGCTAGAGCCGGCGCGCGACGATACCACGCTCGCGACACCTCACAATGCCACGGCAAAATACACCATATGGGGTAGAATGTTCCGCATGGCACACGAGTTCCTGCAGGCGCTGGAAACCTGGTCCTCGAACCCCTACGAGCTCAGGGAAGCCGCGGCCCGCGAGCGCAGCCGAGAACAGGTCGTCTCGGGGCCGGTCGCGGGCGAACTCGCACGACGACTGCAGCGCGGAGACAAGAGTGGCGCCAGTGCCGTGGTGCTGGCCTTTGGCCATGCGCAGGCATGCGCCCCTTTAGCGTCCGCACGTGAGGTCCTTGGCGCTCAGGAGCTGCCATCCTCCCTGCTCAAAGAGTTGCCACATGCCCGCGCCGACTATCAGCGAATCGCCAAGGCAGCGGGTCGTGCGCATCGAGCCCTTGCCGAGCTATTGGGCGTCTCGCCGTCCATGGCTGCGCTGCGCAGAGACATCTGGGCCGCCTGCTTCGGTGAGTCGCTGCTGCATGGTCTGGATTTGGAGCGCGTCATTCGCGATCACGATGTGCTGGTTCTCGGCGAGACGGGCACAGGCAAGGAACGCGTCGCGCAGGTCTTCCTGGAAGCAACCATGGGGCCGGCCGATGGCAGCCGCGCACCGCGCGCCGCGCTCAATGCTGCGGCCCTTCCAGATACCTTGGTTGAGAGCGAACTCTTTGGCCATGAGAAAGGCGCCTTCACGGGAGCCAAGGATGCCCGGCTCGGGCGATTGCGCGCTGCTGCCGGCGGCGCCTTCTTTCTCGACGAAGTCGGCGACCTGCCCCAGACCACGCAGGTCAAGCTCTTGCGGGTCATGGAGACCAACGAGATTCAGCCGCTGGGCTCCGACAGCGGCCATGAGGCCGATGTTCGCTACATCGCCGCCACGCACAAGAACCTGGAGTCCATGGTGGAGGCCGGCGAGTTTCGACGCGACCTCTTCGAACGTCTCGCAGGTATCACGGTGCGTATTCCGCCCCTGCGCGAGCGACCAGAGGACATCGAAGCCATTGGTCTAGCCTTCGTCGAAGACTACCTGCCAGGGAAAGCCTCCCATCCCAGTTGCAAAGCCATCAGCAAGTGGCTGTGCTCGAGCGAGGCGCGCAATTACGCCTGGCCCGGAAACGTTCGAGAGCTGCAAAACGCACTGCGCAATCTGCTCTTGGGATTGCCACCTGGTCTCAAGGAGCAACGCCACGCAAGTAGCAGGAGCGAGGACTCGACCCTGCCAGAACCGATCCGCGCAGGCAGCGCCTCTCTGCGATGGGTGACCGACTGGTACATCGAACTCGTCCTCCGCAGTCACCAGCACAACCTGACGACGGCATCACAGCTTCTCGGTGTCGATCGCTCTACCTTGCGCAGACGCCTCAAGGGGACCGCCTAGTCCTGGCTTTGGCCAAGGCGTCCTCGCGCGCTTACACCACTCGCAGTACCAGCAGCGCGGCAATGTCAGGGCGGCATTGCGGGCTCGAGCAAAGTCGATATAGTGCCGCCATGGCACGCAAGATTCCCGCCTCCGGCATCAATCTCTTTCAGCTCATCTACATTCTCAAGCGAGAATACGAAGAGAAGTCGGGCAAGCAGGCGCTCAATCTCTCGCTCGGCAATCCAGACGGAATTCCTCCCGAGTCGATCCGCAAGCTGCAAGCGAAGTACGCAGCTGACCCGGGCTTCGACTATCACACCTACGCCGAGGACAACAACCTGCACCGCTTTGCCGAGGGCATGGTCGAGCTGCACGGCGGCATTCGGCTGGAAGACCACGACCATCTGTCAGTGCTGCCGATTCCAGGCATCAAGACGGCCGGCGCTTTGATGCCACTTGCCTGCGGCATGCACCTGCCCGACCGCGCGCGTCGCGACACCTTCAAGATCGTCTCCAACCTGCCCGCCTATGATGTCATCGGTACCTGGACCGACTCGTACCTCGGCAGTCAGCGCATCGCCTGGCCACTGGTCAGCGAGGACGACATGCGCCTGAACATGAAGCGACTGCGCGAGGCCGTGAAGCAAGCTGACGTCAAGAAGGTCGATCTGGTCTACGTGATTCGCCCAGGCAATCCCTGTGCGGTCGGAGCCAGCGCCGAGGAGTGGAAAGAGCTCATCGAGTGGTGCATCAACAACGATGCTCGACTGGTCAATGATGGTGCCTACGCTGGTCTGTGCGAGCCTGGCTCCCACGTCTCATTGGCCTCGGTTGCCTGTCAGTACAAAGAGCTCGACTGGATCGAAATGTACTCGGTCTCCAAGTCCTACAACGATCCAGGCGCTCGTCTGGGAGCACTGGTCGGCTCCAAGGACTTCGTCGCCGACTTCACGCTCATCAAGGGCAATACCGAGTCGGGGCCCGTCCCGTCGATCATGGCCGCCTATGGCGAGTTCTTTGAGGATCGCGCCAACGCCCAACGCGAGCTCGACGCCCAGCGCTTGCTGTATCGCAAGCGACTCGATTACGTCATTGGCAAGCTCAAGGAAACCGGCCTGCAGCAGGCCTGTGACACCAGTGCCGGCTTCTTCACACTGTGGCGCGTGCCCAAGAAGGCCTTCGGTGTCGAGCTGGCTGCCGATGCACGCACCAAGGACAAGCCCGCCCAAGAGGCCTTCAACCGGCTCGTGATCGAGGAGACCGGCATCGTCGGCGTACACTTCCGCGGCCCAGGTGCCGATGGCAAGGGCGAGGCCCTGATTCGCTACGCGGTTTGCGACGACGTCTTGGCCGCAAACTTCAAGGCGCGCTTTGAAGAGGGTCTGGCGCGGATGAAGCCGGAGTACTAGCACTCGGCTGCTCAGCGTTTGGCACCGCCTCGTCGCTGGCATCGGCAGCGCTTGCATCGGCAGGCGCAGGTGCCGGCGGACTCACATCGGGTGCAGCCAGAAGCGCGGCTCGCAGCGCCCTGGCCTCCTGGCCTTGTCGCTGGTCGGCCAGGCTCTTGACGTAGTGTGCAACTGCCCAGACCTTGTCCTCGCCGAGATGCACGAAACCAGGCATCGGTCCCTGAAGGCCGAATGCCACACTGCGATAGATGTCGCGCACATCGTGGTCTAGCTGGCCAACATGGCCCGCCGAGCCCGCGACCGAGCGCATGGGGTGGCGCAAGAAGTCGGGCGGCAAGAGGACCGTGTTGTAGTTTTCAGACCACTTCGGCACCGAGTCAAAGGGAGCCAGCGGTCGCAAGGCGGCTTGCCACGCTTGCAGCTGGGCGACGTCCACGTAGGCGGGGTGGCAGGAAGAGCACTGAAAGCTCCCGTGATACAGCTCGCGTCCCAAGACGATGGCGTCGGCGATTTGCTCTTGGTCTTGATAGGGGTCCTCGGCGATCACCGGCGCCTTGACCTTCAGGCGCTCGCTTCGGAAGCCCTTGCCGTCATAAGAAAATGTCTTAATATACTGAACAACGGCATGCAGCTCGCGCTCTTGCAGTAGCCAGCCGCGCATACCCGTGCCGG
>JAHEAK010000602.1 GCA_024642805.1 Kofleriaceae bacterium
GCTTGGAGTCGATCCAAACCTGCGCGACTTGCGCGTTGCCGACTGGTTGGCCGGCGCTGTCGACCACTCGCCCCGAGATGGTAGCGGGCGTGTTGAGCTCGAGTTGCACCGCGACCTCGAGCATTTCCGGTGACAAGGTCACGTGCTGCGGGCCAGAGGGCGCGTAGGGACGATGCCGCGCCTCGAGCACATACTCGACGGGCGCCAGATCGCGGGCCAGAAAGCCACCGGCGCTGTCGGTAGTAAACATGCGATTCTCAAACGCGCTCGTGCCTTCGCGACGATAGGAGAGCATGACCTCGGCGCCCGCGGCCGGTCCGCCATCGGGATTGCTCACGTAGCCGCGCATGATGCCCCTGCGATCCATGACGATGCGAAGCCCCTCCAAGGTCGCGCCCGCGGCCACTTCGGGCATGCTGGCAAAGACCGTGGTCGTGCCGATCTTGGCCTCGAGGTCAGCGACACCTGGGGGCACTTGCAGCTCGAAGGAACCATCGCGCTCGCTGGTGGTGACGCCAATCTCGCCACGCTGAGGAAAGGCCGCCCCGGAGGCGGTATCGGAGCGCAGCAGGATCTCGACATCGGCGAGCCCGCGCCCTTTGGCACTCACCACCTTGCCACGCAAAGTTGCCAAACGCGTGACGGGAATATCGAGGCTGAGCTTGGCACTTGGGATGACCCGCAAGGCCGGCAAGGGGCCAGCAATCACGCCCTCGCCGATGGCTCGAATCGAGTAGGTGCCAGCAGCGAGAAAGGTCTCGTAATGGCCATCCTCGTCGGCACTAGCCACCGCCTCCTCGGTGCCCAGGCCAAACACCACGTCTACGAAGGCAACCGCTTGTCCCGTCACGGCGTCGACCACCCGACCGCTGACCGTGCCACCCGCACCCACCGGTCGCTCGGCGGAGCTGCCAAGGCGACTAGGCGGGAGCAGTGGTGCGACTCCAGGTGCTGACTCGCCACGTCGTTGAGCTTGCAGGCCCGCGCGCTCTTCGCCTTCGTCGCTTGTGGTGAACGAGTCGCGCTTCCACACGAGCAGCGCAACGATCGCCAGGGCGAAGATGGCAGCTATGGTCAGTGCACGTCTCGACATACTCAGGTCTCGGTCCTTGGCGTTGTCTATAGCTCAGCGGCCGCCGAAGCTCGCTGCAAATCGGCAAGATGCCACAGTTGCAAGCTGGGAGTGCCAGCTTCCGCGACCTTGATGGCTCCGACCTCCATCAGCAGGGCTTCCATGGCAGATATCTGATCTTGCCCAATGAGGTGATCGGCGCGACTCGGTAGCATCAGGTACTCGACTTCGTTGCGGGTGAGGTAATAGAGCTGCCTGGCGGCGGTGCGCTTTTCGACCTTGAGTCGGTAGGGTCGCAGCTGGTGGGCCTGTAGCTGCATCGCCAACACAAAATCGGTGCCAGGAGACAGCTCGGTGTCCTCACCGAAAACCCCTACCTTGGTGCCCGCTGGCAGCGTTGCGAAGGCGGCATCGAAAGCGGTGCTCGTGTACTGCACGAACCACAGCTCGCCTCTCCGACCATGCATACGACCCTCGCGCCACTTGAAGCTAATACCAGCTCCGATCGAGCGCAGCTCTGCGGCGATCTCCTGGTACTCCTGAGGCGAGGTGCTGCCCAGGTCCCAGTACACAAAGCGAAGCTGATGACGGAGGAGCTCCTGCTCGAGTGCCGCAGCGTTCTTGGCCTTTGCGAGCAGGTTGGTTGGGCGCAACCGAATCCACTCCAGGCCGGCGGCATTGAAGTACTGGACCTTGCTAGCAAGTCCACCCGGGCCGGCCAGGATGCCGATGCGAGGTTCGTTGATGTTGAGCAGAGCTTCATAGAGTGACAAGTAGTCTTGGCGAACGGCGGCCCGCGATTGCTTGTCCTCGATAGCCGCACGCACGAGCCCACGCACTGCCACCATGCCCATGACCGCCACCACCGCCGCAATGAGCGTACGACTAAAGCGGCGTGGCACCCTGGCGCTCAGCGCGCTGCATGCGGCGGCAAACCAACAGGCAAAACTGAGTGACACCAGCGGCAGATAGGACACTAGCAAGCGTGGGTGTTTCCACTGATTGAGTGAGACCATGGCGGCGCCCACGACCAGGCAGTACAGAGGCATAGCCAGGGCAAAGGCTCTGGCTCTGCTCTCTTGGCTCGTGTCCAGTGGCCCTCGATTCCTGATCCGAAGAAACGCCACAAGAAGCAGCGAGCAGCCGAGCACGACCAAGGCAGCGACGCTCGAGCCCACCAGGTAGCGCACGTAATACAGGCTGATTTCTCGTTCCGCTTCGTCCCCCTGCGGAAGCTTGGCGAAGCTAATCCAGGCTCCGAAATAGGACTGCGAAAACCACAGGGCGTAGATCACCATCAGGCACGCCAGTGAGAAGGCCATACCGATTGCGATCCACAAGGCGGGTCGCATCTGGCAGGCCAATCGGCTGGAACGCGTCACGCGAAACAGGCTCAAGAGCCAGGTCGTCGCCGCCCAGGTGCACAGCCCGACCAAGTAGCCGGCCATGGTGGGGTGGGTCGAGAAGCTGACGATGGCCAGCACCCCGGCTGCGAAGGCCAAGATGCGCTGTCGTCGCGGCTCTTCCTCGCTGAAACAGGCAATCGCGAAATAGAGTGACAACACCATAAACATGGCGGCGTGCATGTGCGGCATCGCGCGCACACCGAAGTTCCGTACCATGTCGACGGCCACAAAGCTGACGGCGCACAAAAGACCGATCGCAGGACTGAAGTAGCGGGCACAGATGTAGTACAGGACCAGGGTCGTAACAGCCAGCGACACCAGGGACAGGCTCACCAGTGCGTAGGTGTGATCGCCGAAGATCCTGAGCGCCAGGGCATTGAGCCCGTAGGCAACGGGTCGCATGGCGTAGTCGACCACTACCAGCCGAGCCGCCTTGCTCGTGTTCAAAATCTCGTCGTGAAACGCGAGCGTGCGATCGTAGACCCCAATGAGCCCACCGAGCACCGCAAGCGCGACCACGGCCAAGGGGCCGTTGCGCTCCAACCACCTCTCCATCCCGCTGCCGTCCAAGAAACCTAGTTGGCCTGCTTGGTGCCGACGAAGACCGTCGATGCGAAGAGACCCGGCATCGGATGGCGCACTGGCTTGGACATGCCGCATCCGGCGAAGATGGCATCTAGTTCGGAGGCAGAAGGCACCATGATGATCTCGCGCTTGACCACCAGCTCGAAGAGCCGGCTTATCGGATAGCCGTGCAACGAGTTCTTGTCGACCTCTTTGATCATCAAGACGCCGCCCGGCTTGAGCAGGCTCGCCGCGCGCTCGATGACGCGCGGCTGCAGCTCGACGGGCAAGTGGTGCACGAAGTCGACCATGACCACCGCGTCACACGGCGGTAACTCGACCTCGAAGATGTCACCGGCAATGAAGCGAACGCGCTGGCCGCGCTTGCTCGAGTCAGCCTTCTCGATCCGATACGTCGATGAGTCGACGCCGATAACTTCGCGCTCTGGAGAGGACATGGCGAGCAAGTTCGAAAGCAGGCCGTAGCCACAACCAAAATCCAGAACCACGCCGGCCTTGGGAATGTGCTGATCCAAACTGGCAAAATCGACCAGCTGCGCCCGCCATTTGGCGTAGAAGGCCGCATACCCGCGCTGCCCGTAGAGGTCGACGACTCGCTGTTCAATACCCTGGTTTGCAGTCACGGGGCCACAGTAAACACGGCCGGCGGCGGGGAGCAATCACAATGGCTTGAACATGCGCACTTGGTCCTGCCAGGCTTCGCCGGCCCTTGCCTCTTGCGGCTGGCTCCTCGATAGTTGCGACTTCT
>JAHEAK010000055.1 GCA_024642805.1 Kofleriaceae bacterium
TGCCCACCAGCGGGCAAGCCATGGTCGGCGGCATCGATGTCTGGGAAAAACCCGCAGAGGCCAAGCGCCTTATCGGCGTGGTGCCACAGTCCAACACTCTCGATCGATCGCTGACGGTTTGGGAGAACCTCTACTACCACGGGCGCTTCTTTGGCATGAACGCGCGCAGCTCGCGCGTCGAAGCCGATCGACTGCTCGAAGAGTTTCGACTCAAGGAACGAGCCAAGGCGCCGGTGCATGCCCTCTCTGGCGGCATGGCACAGCGCCTGATGGTCGCAAGGGCCGTCATGCATCGCCCCTCGGTGCTCTTTCTCGACGAGCCGACCGCGGGCCTCGATCCCCAGAGTCGCATCGCCATGTGGGAGATTCTCGGCCGCCTGCATGGGGAAGGGCAGACCATCTTGCTCACGACCCACTATATGGAGGAGGCCGACGATCTGTGCTCGCGGGTGGCCATCGTCGATCGCGGCAAGATGCTGGCCCTGGACACCCCGGCTGGGCTCAAGGCTTCCACTGGCATCGACACGGTGGTCACGATTACCGCGGAGGGGGAACTCGATGAGTTGGCAAAACTCTTAGTGACAGGCATCGAAGGCGCCACCGACTGCAGCGTCGTCGACGGCAAACTCCATCTGGAAGTCAAAGGCGCCAAGGGCGTGCTGCCGGCGGTCGTCAACCTGGCGCACGGCAAAGGCTATCGCGTCACCGATCTGTCAATCGCGGAGCCGAGCCTCGAGACGGTCTTCATCAAGCTGACTGGCAAGGAGCTGCGGGAATGAGCGACACGAGTCAACGGCCCGAAGCCGCCCAGCGCAGCGCCAGCGTAGCAGGCACCTTCCTGGCCCTCTTGCAGCGCGACTTTCATGTGCTGCGCCACAACCTCAAGGAGTTCATTCCGCGCACGGTCTTGCAGCCGCTGCTCCTGGTCTTCGTCTTCACCTATGTCTTTCCAAGCATAGGTCAGAGCATCGGCGGCAAGGAGGGGGCAGGGGCCTTCTCCACCATGCTGGTCGCAGGTGTGCTGGCCAGCGTGATTCTCTTCCAGGGCATTCAGGCGGTCGCGCTGCCGCTGGTCCAGGAGTTTGGCTACACCAAGGAGATCGAAGATCGCGTGCTGGCTCCTCTGCCTCTCGCGCTGGTTGCCATCGGCAAGGTGGTCGCGGGCGCGTTGCAATGCATGCTGGCCGCGCTGGTTGTCTTTCCCATTGCGACCTTCGTGCCGGCGACGCCCGTGCACCTGCAGTACCACTGGCCCATCTTGCTCACATTCGTGCCGCTGGCCTGTGTGGCCTCGGCTTCGCTCGGCCTCATGTTTGGGACCGTGTTCTCGCCGCGCGCGGTGCCGATTCTCTTCGGCGTCATCATCGTGCCGCTGACCTTCCTCGGCTGTATCTACTTCCCTTGGGCGCAACTGCACAGCTTGCGTTGGTTGCAGGTGGCGGTGCTGGCCAATCCCCTGGTCTACATGAGCGAGGGCTTCCGGGCGGCACTCACCGATGTGCCGAGCATGTCGATACTGATCATCTATCCGGTGCTCTTGGCCTTCACCTCGCTCTTCCTTTGGGTGGGCATGCGCGGCTTCCAACGGCGGGTCCTTTCCTAGTTCCCCAACGCGCCGGAATGGCGGACGAAAAGCCAGATCTCGGGCCTCTCGCCGCAAGAAATTCGCACCGAGCGCCACGGCTGCAAAAAGTGCGCGGGCCTGGTGTGTTCTTGGCTGATAACAATGACTTAGCGTAGGCCTTCTTCGTGCACGCTGCGCCGCCCCATGAAGCATCGCGTTGCTCTTGTGATTCTGTCTCTTTCCGCGCTCTCCCTCTCGTGCACCGGTGAAACCGGGCCGCAAGGTCCAAGGGGAGCAGGTGGTGATCCGGGGGCTGATGGCAGCGCAGGCGATCCGGGCGACAACGGCGATCCGGGTGTCGACGGCGAGGACGGACGCAATCCCCTCCTGGTTGGCGCTGGTCTGCAGCTCGAGATTCTCGACGGCAGCATCGACACCGACGGCCAGGCGCGCGTTCTCTATCGCATCACCGACAGCAATGGTCGGCCCCTGGACCTCGACGGCATCTTCACCGAAGGTGCTGTGAGCCCAAGCTTCTTGCTCGCGTCGCTGGCACAGAACAGCGCCGGCGAGGCCTTGCAGTACACCTCGTACATCACCAACGGTGCGGGCCAGGCGGCCACGCAATCCAACGGTAGCAATGTCGAGATGGGTATCGGCGACGGCGTGTATGAGTACAGCTTTGCCAACCCCATCAGCGTGACGGCAAGCGATCGCACGCACACCATCGGCATTCAGGCCAGTCGAGACTACGAGGGCCAGCGCTACGTCGCCAACCAGACCTTCGACTTCGTGCCTGATGGCTCCGACGTCACCGTCACTCGCGACGTGGTCACCACCGAAGGCTGCAACACCTGCCACAACCCGCTCTCGCTGCACGGCGGTCGACGAAGGGACATCAAGCTGTGCGTGATGTGTCACCAGCCTCAGTCCATCGATGGCGACAGCGGCAACACCGTCGACTTCAAAGTCATGATCCACAAGATCCACATGGGCGAGGAACTGCCCTCGGTTCAGGCTGGCGGCGACTACGAAATCATCGGATTCAACAACAGCGTGCACAACTACAACACCGTCGCCTTTCCGCAAGACATTCGCTCTTGCGACACCTGCCACACCGGCAGTCAGGGCGATGTCTGGAAGACCCGGCCCACCCGCGACACCTGCCGCTCGTGCCACGACTTGACCTCGTTTGAGACGGTCGTGCCCGCTGGCGAGGTCGCTCACCCACCAGGTCCCATGGCCAACGATAACGACTGCACCAACATCGGTTGCCACCGCGCCACCGGCGGCCTGGCCGGCATCGTCGACATGCACATGTTCCTCGGCATCAATCCTGCCAAGCCCAACTTCCAGGTCACCATCGACGAGGTTCGCAACACCGCACCCGGCCAGGCTCCTCAGGTCGACATCACCGTCACCGTCAACGGCGTCGGGCAGGACATCCTCAGCACGCCTCTCAATCGCCTGCGCTTCACGGTGGCTGGACCTACCACCGACTATCAGGAGTACTTTCAGACCACGGCCGGCGCTGCGGATCTGACCGCGATCGATGCCGCCGCGGGTAAGTTCACCTATCAGTTCCCGGCTGGCAGCCCCATTCCGGCAGGAGCTAGTGGCTCCTACGCGGTGTCGCTCGAAGCTCGCCTGGTCTCGGCCCTTGGCAACATCGACGCCTTCAACCCGGTGGTCTACGTCCCGGTCACCGACGTTGCCGCTGTGACTCGCCGCGCGGTGGTCGATCAGGCTGGCTGCGATACCTGTCACCAGTCCCTTAGCGAGCACGGTGGTTCTCGGCAAAACACCGAGTACTGCATCATGTGTCACAACTCGCAAAACACCAACGACGAGCGCGTAGCCAACGTGGAGGGCACGACCACCTTCTCCAACTCGGTCGACTTCAAAGTGATGATTCACAAGATCCACAGCGGCGAATCTCTGACTCAGCCCTACGTCCTCGGTGGCTTTCCAACGCCGAATGCGGGCAACCCCGTGGGCTCGCCCATCAACTTTGGCGAGTTGCGCTTCCCCGGCGATCGCAGAGACTGCGGAACCTGCCACATCGCTGGTAGCTTCTCTCTGCCCCTCGCCAACGGAGTGCAGGCTTCGCGCGTCGAGACCTTCACTTGCACCGAGGATCCGGCGGCCGATGCTGATAGCTTCTGCAATACTCGCACGAGCGTTGAGAGCTTCGTGCCACCTACCTCCGCCGTATGCACCTCGTGTCATGACACACCCTCGACGGCTGCCCATGCCGAAATCATGACCACGAGCTCAGGTCTGGAGAGCTGCGCTACCTGCCACGGTCCAGGCTCGGCCTTTGACATCGCCGAATACCACCGACTCAGTCCCTAAGGATCCGCAAGGACGACTTGGCTTCTCTGCACTTCAAAAGCGCAGCCCTCGTAGCTCTACCTCTTCTCTCCATCCTGCTCGCCGGATGTGAGAGCGAGCGCGAGCGCGTCGTCGGCCAGGGCGTTCATCCCGTCGGATGGGCCGATGATCGGGAAGCGCCAGACTTTCACGGAAGCTTTTTGCGCGAGCAGGGCTATCCACTCGCAGACTGCCAGGCCTGTCACGGCCAGGACTTTGCGGGCGGTGATGTCGAGGTCTCTTGCTCCAAAGCGGGCGCCTGCCATGAGGGGGGCGTAGAAGACTGTGCCGGTACCTGCCACGGCAGCGGGGCCGGTCCCTTGCCCATGACGGCAGCGCATCCCAAACACGCCGCCTTCTGCGCAGACTGCCACCCCGTGCCAACCACCCTACTGCCGCCGCACCTCAATGGCATGGTCGATGTCCAGCTCTCCGCACTTGCCGCGCTACATAGCGAGCCACAGTGGAATGAGGACGATAAGAGTTGTTCTAATACCTATTGCCACGGCCGACAGTCGCCGCCCTGGACTAGCTCGACTCCCTTAGGCTGCGATGGCTGTCACCAGCAGTCTCCCAAGCACGATCGCTTTGCGCGCGTGGTCGCTGAGGCAAGCTGTGGAGCGTGCCACGGCGGATCTCCAGAGACGGGCCACCTCGATGGCGAACTCACGATCACCGTCACGGCCTGCAACGCCTGCCACGGCCAGAGTGCCAGCACGGGAGCCCCTCCGCCCGGTCTGGATGGATCGAGCGATGCCTCCTCCCCAGGAGTCGGCGCCCATCGGCGACACCTGGATTCGCTCTTGCCAGGCCGCATGGGCAAGGTTGTCGCCTGCCGCCGCTGCCACCTCGTCCCTGCTACGGTGCTGGCACCAGGGCACCTGGACAGCGAGGCGCCCGCCGATGTCGACCTGGTGCTTGGCAACTACGATGCCGATACCGGCCGCTGCTCGGTGGATTGTCACTACGATCGCGATCCGGGCCCACTATGGACCGATGATTCCGGGGCCGAGCGCGCCTGCGATGCCTGTCACGCCTTTCCGCCGCTCTTGACCCGAAGCGGTTCGCGGCACCCGCCCGCAACCGCAGATCTGAACTTGTGTCGCGAGTGCCATGTCTTTACGCCACAGACGCATGTGGACGGCGAGGTCAGCTTCCTGTGAAGACGCTGCTTCTCACGGTGGCAGCGCTCCTCGTTGCTCGCCAGGCCGGCGCCGATCCGCTGCGACTGCGCGCCGATGCCTTTGCCTCTGCGCAATCGCCTGTTGGTTTGCTGATCTTGCAAGCCGAGGACAGCCAGCGCGATTGGCTGGATGCCGAGGCGCTGGTGTGGACAGGTGTCACCGAGCTCGACGATAGCGGCACCGGGGACGCGCTGGTCGTGACTCTGCGCGCACGCGATCCCAAGGGCCGCGGCGAGGCACGCGTGGGGCGCTTCCTGGTGGCGAGCGGCGCCATCATGCCAAGGCACATCGATGGGGTCTCCGCGCGCGGCCGGCTCTCTTCTGGAAGTGAGTTGGAAGTCTTCGGAGGCTTACCCGTTGTTCCGCGCTTTGGCGTCGACGCCTACAGCTGGTTGCTGGGTATGAGGATCTCCCATCGACTGAGTGAAGGGGCTGCCGCCGGCCTGTCCTTTGTGCACGAACGTGAGCGCGGTTTCATTGCCGATGAAGAGGTCGGGTTCGATGTCGCGCTGGCTCCGAGCAAATGGCTAGACATCGCCGCCCGTGCCGCCCTCGATCTGGTCGACGATCCGGGTATCTCCGAGGCGCGCGTGTCGGCGGCCGCGCGCAAGCAGGCCTGGCGCTTCGAAGCTTTCGGCACCCGGCGCTCGCCCTCCCGACTCTTGCCTGCGACATCGCTCTTCTCCGCGCTCGGCGATGTGCCTTCCGATGAAATCGGTGTCGGGGCGCGCTGGCGTGCGGCGCCTCGCCTGGATCTGTGGAGCTCGGTGGCCTATCGCCGCGTCGAAGAGCTGGCCACAAGCATGATGGATGCCGGCATCGCTGGCGTGAATGGCTACGAGCTGCGCCTGCGCTCGGCCTTGCGCCTCGATGACAAGGGCAAGGGCGTTGTGGCTTTTGAAATCAATCGTCAGGGGCTCGATGCCTACTCGAGCTGGACGGGGCTGCGCACCACGACGCGACTTCCCGTGACCACGCGCCTCTTGCTTGCCTCCGAGTTCGAGCTGGTCGTCCCTGATCACTCGCACGGACGCGGAGCGGTGTGGCCATGGGGCCTGGTTGCGCTGCAATGGCAAGCGAGCAGCGAGTGGGAGGCCGCTGCCGCGGTAGAGGGGCGAGCGAGTCCAGAAAGCACCTCGGCTGTGAGTGCGCTCCTGCGCGTGGCCAGACGTTGGGGGGCGCCATGAGCGGGAACCAAGACCTGCTTCGACGCGTGCCCCCGCGCAGCAGCAGGCGCATGGTCCGCCGAGTGCTCCTGCTGGTGTGTGGCGGGCTGGCGCTGGCCGCATGCGCGCACATCCTCGGCTTTCGCGCTTCGGCTCCGCAGCCCTTCGCGCACCGGGCGCACCTCCTGCAGGGCGTCTCGTGCATGAAGTGTCACCGCGGCATCGAGCGGGCAGGGGACGACAGCTCCTTGCACCTGCCGGGCACAACCGATTGCGTGGGCTGCCACGTCAAGCCGCACGACACCCGCGAGTGCACGAGTTGCCACGGCCTGCCGCTCACCATCGAAGGCGCTGTCCAGGCAAAGGAGTACTTGCGCTTCTCGCACGCCAGCCACGCGCCCAAGGTAAAGGGCAACTGCGTGCGCTGCCATCCCGAGGTCGCTCACGACGGCCGCATGCTGCGCCCAACCATGGCCAGTTGCTTTGGCTGTCATGCCCACGAAGATCAGTTTCGCGTGCGCGATTGTCAGGGCTGCCACGTGGATTTGCCCGCAGAGATGACGCCCCCGCAGAGTCACCTGGTGCACGACGGAGATTTTCTGAGTGAGCACGGCGTGCGCGCCGCGGCGGCCAGCGATCTGTGCGCGACCTGTCACAGTCAGCGTTTCTGTGCCGGCTGCCATGGCAAGAGCGTCGCCGTGTTGCCAGAGACCTTGCTCTTTGATCAAGTGACCCGTGCCGGTGTGCATCGCGCTGGCTTCCGTTCACGCCACGCCGAAGAAGCGCGCGCGCAGGCTGGCCTGTGCACTACCTGTCACAACCAAAGCTCCTGCCAGTCCTGCCACGACGCCAAGGGCATCGCGGCCACCGTCGATAGCTCTCGCAGTCCGCACCCGCCCGGTTGGCTGGGCGCCCCTGGGCAGAGCAACGAACACGGCCGAGCGGCATGGCGCAATCCCGCCGAGTGCGCCTCGTGTCACGGCGGCGCGGGCGAGATGTTGTGCGTGCAATGTCATCGCGAGGGTGCGGTCGGCGGATCGCCGCATCCACCTGGTTGGACGAGTCGACGCTCGAAAGTCGAATTGCCCTGTCTCTTGTGTCACGGTGGCGCCCAATGAGCTCGCTGTGGCGTCACTCGATACTGCTGTGCCTGGTGCTCCTGGCCATGTCCTCGTGCGCGAGCGATGAAAAGGTCCCACAAGCCGACTCGCAAGCCGTCAGTGAGCCGGCCGGTCAGCGCGCCAAGCTCCTCGACAATCCCTTGCACGCCCGCCACCTGGCAGGCACCACTCCACTTTTGTGCGGCGACTGCCACGACATCGAGGCCACTGCCTTTACGGCGCCCAAGGTCGAGCGCTGCCTGGCCTGTCACACCGAAGAGGCGACTCGTTTGCACGGTGATGGCGTTGAGTGCCGAGCCTGTCACGTCTTTGCCGCCGGTCGCGTCGCAGCCAAGAGTGATTGCCAACGCTGTCATGCGGAGGCGCAGGAGGGCAAGCCGGCTATCGTCGCCCACGCGCTGGTCGATTGCCGCAACTGCCACGCCCCGCACAGTGAACCCAAGCTGGCGGTCAAAGACTGTCTCGAGTGCCACGAAGACCATCAACAAAATCACGGCGGCAAGGGGCTCTCCACCGTCGAGCGCTGCAGCCAGTGTCACGTGCCGCACTCCAAATCCCTGGAAGCGGTGACCCGTTGCCAGGGCTGCCACAAGGACAAGCTCGTGCGTGCGGTCTTTCGCGGGCACGACAAGTGCGACACCTGCCACCAGGGCGACACCCGCTCCGCACCTAGCAAGCCGCTGCCCTGCACGGGCTGTCACAGCGATCGCCTGACCCTGGCCTCGCAGAGTGCCGAGCCACACAAGGCCTGCACCAGCTGCCACGCTCCGCACGATCCGCGCGGCACCGCCATCCAGAGCTGTCGCCGGTGCCACCAGGATGTGGCGCCCAAACATCCCGGCCTGAAAGCATCGGGCTCGTGTCTTGGCTGCCACCCTGCGCACCCGAAGGCGCCGGCCAGTATCGCAGTGGCCTGTTCGAGCTGCCATCGCCAAGCCTCTGGCGACGACATGCTGCACGCTCCGAAAAAGACCAAGTGCGTGCAGTGCCACCAGCCGCATCAGTTCCAGCCGCCGGCCTGTGCAAGTTGCCACGAGCGCGAGGCGACTCTCACCAGGCTAGCCAGTGGTCACGACCAGTGTTCGGCCTGCCACCAGACCCCGCACGCACCCAAAGCGACGCCCGGGACCTGCGCCAGCTGCCACGTGGCCGAGTACCAGAGCGCCAATCTCGGCCACAAGGACTGCCGCGCCTGTCATCAGCCACACAGCGGTGAGCGTCTGCCGGCAGCTCGCTGCGCAACTTGCCACAAGGAGAAACTGCAGATGACCCACGGCCGCATCGATGGCGGCTGTGAGAACTGCCACCGCCCGCACGGTCCGCAGGGCAAGGCGCGCCCGCCCGCCTGCTTGAGCTGTCACAAGCAAAAACAACTGCCCTCCCTGCATGCGGTCGAGGCCCACAATCAGTGCACGACCTGTCACCGCGGGCACGGCATGGGTGATCTGGGACGCGCGACCTGCCTCGGCAATTGTCACGTCGATCGAATACAGCATGAGGCCGTGGCCAAGACCTGCGTCGGCTGTCATCCCTTTGGAGCCAGCCGATGAGGTGCCTGTGGGTCGCACTTTTGTGCGTAACAGCCTCGTTATCGGGCGCTTGCTCGAGCGGCGAGTCGCAGCCTGAGCAGCCCTTGCCATTCTCGCACGCCGTACATGCCGGGCAGCAGGCCATTGCCTGCACCGATTGCCACCGAGGGGCTATGGTCCGTACCCAGGCCTCGCTGCCATCGCTAGGTGTTTGTCTTAGTTGTCACATGCGACCGCAGGGCGAGAGTGGCCGCGATCAAGTCGTGCGCGAGCGCGCCGCTCAGGGGGGCGCCTTCCGCTGGGTACAAGTCACGCGCAATCCAGGGCACGTGTACTTCTCGCACCGAGCTCACACCAGCTTCGCGAAGATGGAGTGCGCCGAATGTCACGGTCCAGTTGCCAGCTGGTCGCGTCCACCTGCGCAGCCGATTCAAAAGCTCGTCGACATGGGCGCGTGCATGAGCTGCCACCGCGAGCGCGGCGCCCCCAACGAATGCAAGACCTGCCACCGCTAGGAACCTCATGAGCAACGATGAAAAACTCAGCAGACGAGCCGCGCTCCTTGGCATCGGTGCGCTTGGTGGTGGCGCTGCTCTGGCAGCCTGCAAGAAGGAATGGAGCCCACCTGATCAGGACCCCTACAGCGTGGCTCGCGCCAAGCCTTACGTGCCTGGCGCGGAGGCATGGTCGACGGGCGAAGAACGCTTTGCAACCAGCTCGTGTGCACAGTGCCCGGCGGCCTGCGGCATTCGGGTGCGCGTCGTCGAAGGACGCGCCGTGCGCATCGAGGGCAATGAGAACAATCCCGTCAACCGAGGCGGCATTGGTCCGCGCGGTCTCGCTGGCCTGCAGGTGCTCTACGATCCGGATCGCATCACCGGTCCGATGATTCGCCGAGATGGCAAGCTGGTCCCTGCTAGCTGGGAGGAGGCACAGGCGCGGGTCGTCGCCGAACTCAAGGCCGTGCGCGCAGGTGGCCACGCGGACCAGCTCCTCATCATGTCTGGGCGTGAGCGCGGCATGATGCACCAGCTCTTCGAGCGCTTTGCACGCGCGTTCGGAACGCCAAACTTCGTCGATGGCAGAGGCAATCGCAGCGGCGTGCTTGCACAGAGCATGGAAGAGGCCTTTGGATCCTACGAGAGCCCAGCATTCGACTGGGCTGGCGCAAACTATGTCTTGGCGCTTGAGGCCGGCCTTCTCGAGGACTCGTGTCAGGCGGTGTACTTCGCCAGGGTTGCGGCTGAACGCAGGCGCGGGCCCGATGCTCGTCGCTCGCGAATCGTCAGCGCAGGGGCCGCCTTCGATCTCAGCGCCTTCAATGCCGATGAGTGGATTCGCATCCAGCCTGGCACATCCGGCGCCCTTGCCCTGGCCTTGTGTCGCGAGCTTTTGGTCAACGAGAGCTACGACCAGGTGGCGGTCAGCGCACAGGTGAGTGGCCTCGACGAGTTTCGCGCGGCCATCGCTCAGTACACGCCAGACTATGTGGCCGCGTTGACCGGTATGCCTGCGCAGACGATTCCACGCGTGGCCCAAGAGCTGTGGAACAATCGCCCCTCCTTTGCCTTCATCGACGAGCGCAGCGTCGCCTTCTCCAATGGTCGAGAGACAGCGCTGGCGGTCTTCGCCCTCAATAGCCTGCTCGGTGCCGTCGAAGCACCCGAGGGCGGCATGCGTCTGGCCCCTATCGCGCCTACCGGTGATTGGCCGGCGCCCATCATCGACGAGCTCGCCGCCGCTGGTCTGGCTGCGCCGCGCATGGATCGGGCGGGCACAAGCGAATTTCCGCGCGCGCGTTCCGTGCAAGAAAAGCTCGTAGATGCCATCGACAGGAAGGCTCCTCAGGTCGCGCTCTTGTACTACGCCAATCCCATCTACGCTCGTCATCAGCCGGCGCGCTGGCGGGCGGCGATGGCCAAGATTCCCTTCCTCGTCAGCTTTTCGCCCTTCTACGACGAGACGGTGAGCGAGCTAGCCCACGTCGTCTTGCCCGATCATTCCTACCTCGAGCGCTTCGAAGACGCGACGCCGGCGCCAGCTCTCGATCGCGCGGTCATGGGCATTCACAAGCCGGTGGTCGCGCCACTTCACGACACGCGCTCGACAGGAGATGTTCTTATCGAGCTAGCCCACGCGCTCGAGGGCAGTGTGGCGGCATCGATGCCATGGCGTGAGCTTCGTGAGGCGATTGATCAGAGGCTGGTCGCGCTCCAGGGGGCAGCGGCAGGCAGCATCAGGGCGGCCACAGCCCAGGCTTTCCTCGATGATTTGTACCAGGTGGGTGTCTGGAACGATGTGACGCCCGCAGAGCCGCGCGCGATTCACCACCGCCTGGACGCGAGCTGGGCACCTGCGCAGTGGGCAGGGGAGGAGTCGAGCTTTCCACTCAAGCTGGTACTGTACCGAGCGCTTGGCCATGCGGTCGGCAGTGGCGCCAATCAGCCCTGGCTGCATCAGCTGCGCGCGCGGCCAGGAGCCAAGGTCTGGGAGCACGTCGCCCTGGTGCATCCAAGCTCGGCCGCGCATCTCAGCGAGCACGACGAAATTCGCATCGCCAGCCAGTGGGGACAGCTCGTCATGCCGATTCGCTTCGAGCGGCGCATGAGCCCTGGCTTTGTGGCGGTGTCCCTCGGGCGCGGGCACACGGCCTTTGGTCGCTTTGCCAAGGGGATCGGTGTCAATGCACTCGAACTGGTGGCGCCAGGAGCAGCCCCTGTTACGGGCGCGAGCGTGCTGTGCGGGACCCGCGTGCGATTGGAGAAAGCCCATGGCTAATACCTTGCTGGCCGTCTTTCGCTCGCTCGCTGCCCACTTGATTTCAGGTGGCCGCTGGCTCTTGCCGAGGCCAAGGCCGCGCGTCGATCCAGGCGAGCGTCGTCTGGCACTGGGAGCCGGCATCGCAACCCTGGGGGGAAGCTTCGTGGCGTTGGGCCAGAGCCGCTCGGCCGTAGCGTCGAATGCGCCGCCGGATCCAGGTCCAGTCACCGGCAGGCGCTGGGGCATGTCCATCGATCTGGATAGCTGCACCGGCTGCAACGCCTGTCAGGTCGCCTGTCGTCAGGAGAACAACATTCCCACCCAGGGGCCCGAAGCGCTGCAGGAGGGCGGTCACATCGAGTGGATGGCCATGCTGTGGAACGAGCCGGAGGATGAGCTGGCGATGCCGGAGCTCTTGCCCTTTCCCTGTCAGCACTGTGACGACGCCCCGTGCGTCAAAGTGTGCCCGGTGGGCGCGACCTATCAAGACTCCGAGGGCATCGTGGTTCAGGTCTGGGACCGCTGCATCGGCTGTCGCTACTGCATGGTCGCCTGTCCCTACGGGCGCCGCATGTTCAACTGGGAGGAGCCAAAGTTCGAAGGCAGCCTGGTGCAGATGCTCAACCCGGATGTCGCTACGCGCACTGCCGGTATCGTCGAGAAGTGCACCTTCTGCTCGCATCGTCTGCAGGGCGTGAAAGAAAGCGCCCGCCTGCAGGGGCGCGAGATGCGCGACGAGGAACTGCAGCACATGACCGCCTGCGCTAGCGCATGCCCGGCCAAGGCCATCACCTTTGGCGACTTGAACGACACCGAGAGTGCGGTCGCCAAACATCGGCGCAGCCCGCGAGTCTTTCGCTTGCTCGAACATCTGGGCACTGACCCAAAGGTCTTCTACCTGAAGAAGGAACGACAGGAGGAGTAGATGAAGGCCCTGCAAGACACCCTGCTTCCCAGATGGCCTGCCTTGTGGTGGGCTCTCATTGGCCTCTCCGCGCTTGCCCTTTGCTTTGGAGTTTGGTGTTTTTCGCAGCAGCTGACCTATGGCGACATCGTCACAGGGCATCGCAATCCCGGCTACGGGGGCGCTGCCTGGGGGATGTACATCGTCGGCTATGTGTTCTTCGTCGGAGTTAGCTTTGCCGGCATTACGGTGTCGGCCCTATCCCGGCTCTTGCACGTCGAGGCTCTCAAGCCAGCGACGCGCATTGCCGAGCTGATGACCATCTCCGCGCTCATTGCCGGCAGCTGTGCGGTCTTTGCTGATCTCGGTCGACCTCTCGATGGTCTGCTCAAGTTGCCGCGCTTTGCTCGCCCACAGTCGCCCTTCTACGGAACCTTTACCTTGGTCGTCGCCGGCTACTTGTTTTCCAGCATGGTCTTCTTCTTTCTTTCGGCACGTCACGACGCCGCGTACATGGCCGAGCACGGTTCGCCGCGGCTGCGCTGGATCTATCGGCTGTGGGCCACTGGCTATCGCGGCACCCTCGCCGAGCAGGACCGTCACCGCAAGTCGTCATTCTGGCTGTCGGTGAGCATCTTGCCGCTTCTAGTTCTCGCCCACTCGACCCTTGGCTTCATCTTCGGAATTCAATCGGGGCGCCCCGGTTGGTTCGGTGCCTTACAAGCGCCAGCCTTCGTGGTGCTGGCCGGCGTGTCTGGAACCGGGATGGTGATTTTGGCCCTGGCCAGCGCCCGCAAGATCTTCGCTCTCGAGAGCGAGATTCCGCTGGCAACCCTGCGTTGGTTGACCCATTTGATGGCCACCTTAGCGCTGGTCTATCTCTACTTGATGGCGGTGGAGGAACTGACGGCGAGCTATGCGGCGCCGACCGCCGATCGTGGGGTCGCGCATGCCATTGTCGCCGGTCCTTTCGCCCCGCTTTTTTGGATCACCGTGGTCTGCCTGGCTCTCACCTTCTCGGTGCCCTTCATCCTGCGCTTGCGAAAGCTGACCTCGCTGCCCTGGATGGTCACGGTCTCGGTGCTGGCCAACGTGGCCGCGCTACTCAAGCGCTTCCTGATTGTCGTGCCCTCACAGACCCACGGAGCACTCTTGCCCATGGAGCATCACAGCTACTCGCCGACCATCATCGAGTACGGCATCCTGCTCGGGCTCCTCGGACTTCTGTGCCTGGCGGTCCTGCTCTTTGGACGTTTCTTTCCACTCGTGCACTCCAACCCGAACCTGCCTGACTCGACCGCCAGCGGCGCGGATTCCCGCACTGCCAGCGTGCTTCGCTATGGCAGCTCGATAGCTGTGGCACTCCTCGCCTTCGCCATGGTGCTGCTCGGCCTTGCCGATTCCTTTCGCCTCTTCTCCGATGGCGAGCTCGATCCGCGCATCCCCTACAGCCCGGTGCTCTTTGCTGGCGGCGTGATGCTGCTCTTCTGTGCCGCCATCGTCTACGAGACCTTCCCGCGCGCCTCCAGGCGAAGGAGCAACGCAGCCGAGCCCGTCGAGGCTCAGGACCAGTCCCGGGTCGAGCCCGAGGACCAAGCCAAGACCTAGCCAAGACCTAGCCAAGACCTGGCCAAGACCTGGCGTCAGGACCAGCTCGAAGCGTGGCGCCGTGCACCTGCTGAAGCTTCGCCGGTCCTATCAGACCTAGGGCATGCTGTAGCTGGTCAGCTCTTCGAGCTGGGTGGCGCCTTCTTCGCGAATCTTGCCGACGCCACGGGCAAACCAAT
>JAHEAK010000603.1 GCA_024642805.1 Kofleriaceae bacterium
GCAGGCGATTGACCCCCTGCGCGGATCGGTTTAGCTTGCCGGCGTGTTGAATCGCTCGAGCTTCTCAAGTCTCCGTTTCTCATTGGCAATCGCCACCTTGGCTGGCGGGTTGGCCGTGGCCAGGCCCGCGCTGGCACAGGAGGGTGGCGGCGCAGGCGAGCCCGCCGTTCCTACCGAGCTGACTGCGGAAGAAAAGCAGGCCAAAGCCATCGAGCTCTTCAAAGCAGGTCAGGCGGATCTCGACGGCGAGAACTTCGAAGACGCCATCAGCAAATTTCAACAGGCTTTCGAGCTCTTTCCGGATCCAGGCCTGCAGGTCAAGATCGGCGAGGCCTATCAGCGTGATGGAACCGCGTCCCTCGACTACGACAAACTTCGCAACGCCGTCGCTGCCTACAAAAAGTACGTCGAGCTGGTTCCCGAGGGCGAGACCACTGACGCCGTCAACGGCCGCATCGCGCAACTTGAGGAATCCATCGCCGCCGAAGACCAGCGCATCAAGCGCGTCGCCGACGAGGAGACGCAAGCTAAGCTCGACGCCGAGCTTGCGCAAAAAGAAAAAGAGAAGAAGGAGCGCGAGGCCCTGCTGGCTCACAAGCAGATGCAGGTCGTGCTCACCGGCGGCGTCCTGGCCGGTGCCGATCAACAAATCAGCGGCATCCTGCGCATGTCGGGCGGCGCCCTCTTGTCGTGGGAGCACTTCGCACTCGAAGGCCGCGTCGGCATCGATGGCTTCTTGCGCGTCGACGCCGATCAAGGCACGCAGGCGCGCTCCTTCACCCTCATCGATGTCGGTGCCCGCTGGGGCGCCAACTACGGCTACGTAGGTCCCTTCGTGTCGGGCGGCGGCAGCTTTGGTGTGTTCACCGGCAAGCCCCGCGAGCGCAAGCTGACCCAGGATGCCGATTCGTGCGGCGGCGGCGACTGCGCCTTCGACGTCGATCAAAACATCGTGGGTCGTCTGGCCTTTGGCTATGGCTTCAAGGCCAGTGGCAAGAGCACCGTTGCTCTGCGCATCGAGGCGCAGACCTGGTGGCTCTCCGTGGACCCAGAGCAGGGCATCGGCAAGCCACCGGCCGCCGATATCGCCAAGCCACAGCTCTCGACGGCTCTCATGGTTGGCCTCGAGTTCATGCGCTGGATGTAGCGCGAGGCTGGTAGCGAGCAACCAACATAGCTACCAACGAACAAGGGCTGGCTCGCTTATGCGGACCAGCCCTTCGTCATGGCGCAGTGGTAGCGAGGCGCTGTGCGCTTACTGAACGCCGCTGCAAGGAGCGATGAAGCACTCGGCCTTGGGCAGGTTGGACTCAGGAAGCTCCTGGCAGTCGGCATCGACAGCCAGGTCGACCGACCAGGTGTAGTCGTAGAAGTTGGTCTCGGCGACCACTTCAGCAATGCCGCAGCGGTTGTAGGCCAGGACCGCGCCAGGCAGGGCCATGCGGGTGGTTTGTCGGTAGAAGACGCCGTACTGGCCGGGCAGGATGCGACCCGCAAAGCTGACGATGGTCGAGTCCGAGGACGAGACGGTGAAGAAGTCAGAGCCGCCTTTTTGCAGGTTGTAACCGGCGGTGTTGGAGTAGGCCCACGACTCGGTGTCGGACTGCGAGAAGTCCTCGGCCACCGTGTAGCCGCTGGTGGTGTTCTTGTAGGTTCGGCCACCGTCGCGGCTCACGTCGGTGTACTTACCGTTTGCGCTCACTTCGACGCCGATGCCGAATGGCTTGAAGCCGCCGGTGACTCCGCCGCCACCTTCGATGTCGCGACCGTTCTCGTAGTTGAGCTCTTCACCTTCCTCCGTGCTCTCGCTGATGGTGATGCCGATGGAGTTGGTGGAGGTGCGGCTCTCGCTAATCGTGCCGGTGTGGGAGCTGACCCACTCTTCATTCCAGGTGGCGCCCACCGTGCGGCTGCGAGTCTCCGATTGCGATTCCGAGTAGGACACGTTGAGGCCCTCGTTCTCGCCACCGGCGATACAACCAGAGACGGGCTGTGGAGCTTCGATCTCGGCGATCTCGACGGCATCGTACATCACGTACTCGACCGGCCTGTGAACACCGATGCTGAGAGCAATAGCGTGTTCGACATCGTTTTGATCGAGGGCGGCGACGACCAGCGCACCGCGGTAGAAGGGGCGATCTTCAGGAACCAGTGGGAAGACGATCTCGCCGCCCTCGCCAAAGGTCGAGGCAGCCGAGGTCGCTTGCGTACGCATGACCTTGGGGATGGTCTGAAATGGGCTGTCGACGACGTAGGTGAAGTTGCGTGGCTCGAATCCGATGGCTTTGACGCCAACCTTGTACGCGAAGTTGTCGAGGATGACCTTGGATGGTTCGGCGCAGTCAGATTCGACGGGTGCCAGCGAGGTCACGATGACGCTGGGAAGAATCTCGAGCTCGACATCGGCGGGCTCAGAGAAGTACTCGGTGCCGTCTTCGTCGACATTGATGACAGTGCCGGTACCCACGAAGGTGCCGGTCTCATCGCCGGTTGGCGAGAAGGGCACGCGATAAGGGCCGACGTGCGACCAGACGAGTCGATTGCCATCTTCCCAGTGCGGGCGAACTTCGTAGGAGACGGGATAGGTGGCGCCTGATTTGGCGTGGTACTCGCCCTCGAGCAGCACGACCGCGTAGCCAGTGTGACCGTGGGCGAAGTTAGCGCCGAGAATATCGATCGACTGTCCCACCGAGACGGCGGATTTCGACAGGCCGATGATTTGCGGCTTGAGGTCGGTGTCCTCTTGGCCAACGGCGTCGGCGCAGGCGCCAGCCCAAAGAGCGGTGGCGCTAAGAGAGGAAACCAGCAACGAGCGGATGAATAGGCTTTTCATGGCAAGCCTCATCAATGCAAAGGTAAGGCCACGCAAGCCGCCCAGCCGAGCGATCGAAATCATTAGTAAAAACGGTATGATTCGACGAAAGTGTGTAGGTGTTTTCCGCAGGCTTTCTCACGCATTGGTGAGACCCCACATCATGACACTTGTCCTAGTCGGTGCATGTGGTTTGCACCGCTTCGAAGGCGTCGATGCTGGCGTCCCCACTGAGACCGACCAGGCGGAGGTAGCTGGCACTGGTCAGCAAAGCCGTTGATATATCGATGGTTAGCGTGGTCGCGCTCAATGAACCGGCGAAGACCATGTCATCAGGGCTCGAGCCGACGTAGGCCGCAAGCTCGCCAGCGACGGTGCCGTCGATGAGGATGTCGTTACCATCCTGGTCGACGATGCCGCCGAGGCCGAGGAAGGCGACGGTCAGCGTGCTGTTGGCCGCAAGGCTCACCACCTCGCCGTCGGGTGCTCCGAGTGTCTTGGCGCCGAGATCGGATCCGCCCTCGGTGCCCGCAGGGTTGTAGGACACCAGGTAGTCAGCGTAGATGGTGCACGGGAAGCTGGTGCTGGCGTCCTGCGCCAATTGCATGGGGAGCTCGGCTTTGCACCCGCCAGCAAGCACTGCCAGAATCGGAAGCGCTCGTTGCATGTCTTTTCTCTTCAAGAACACCGCGCCTCATTCTAGGGGAAAGATGCGCGGGCGGAAGCTCCTTTCGCTGCTTTTGATGTGCTTCTTTTGCTGCACGCTCGGAAGTCGCCTGGCGCAGGCGCAGCGCGTCGACAAACACGGCGATGAAGTCTTCGATCCTGACGATGAAGACGAAGAGGTCTTCGATCCTGACGACGAGGCCAACGAGAACGACGAAGGCGACGAGGGGTCGCCCGGCGAGAGCCGCTTGCCACAGACTCGTGTCGAGGCGCCTGCTGGTTTCGCGCAGGTCGAGATCATCGATCGCAGCG
>JAHEAK010000604.1 GCA_024642805.1 Kofleriaceae bacterium
GTTGCTACCGAGGCTCGCGCGAATCTCTGGAGCGGAGCCAGCCTTGGCTTCGTCGACTAGACTGTGCTCGAGGCCGCTTCCCGAACAGCCGCTCGCGCTGCCAGCGGACTTGCCCTTGGCGGCTTCCAAGAGCTCGACCATCTCCGGAGTGCTGTAGCCGACATCGATGGTCACGGAGGCATTGATGCCGAGCGCGTTTCCGAAGGCTTCGGAAGCGGCCGCTTCGTCGCCAAGGCCGGAGAAGTAGACGACGCCGAGATTGAGGTAGGCACTGGCCAACTCGGGCCCGCGCGAATCGCTCTTCTCGCCGACGCCGATGGCTTCCAGCAGCAGCGACTTGGCCGCCTCGAACTCCATCATGTCGTACTCGGCCATCGCGGCCTTGACCTTCGCTTCGATGCGCTTGCCGACCTTGTCGGCAGAAGCCGGCGGTGTCGCCAAGAGCAAGGCCGCCACAATGAGCCCCAAAGCCAGCAAAGTCCTATTCAGCTTGCGCATGGACCACCTAATACCAAAAATTACGGCGATCGCCGAGGATTAAGGTGGGGCGAAAGGTCGGCCCCAGGACGGCCCCAAGGGCGCACCCAGGGCGGCCCCAAGGGCGGCCCCAGCCCGGCCCTTAGCGTGCCGTGATCAGGAACTCAACTCGGCGATTTTGCTCGCGTCCCACTTGGGTGCGATTGTCGCTGATGGGCACAGCCTCGCCAAAGCCCTTGGCGCTCAGGCGATCGGCCGAGATGCCCTGCCTGACCAGGTAGGCGAGCACGGATTCGGCGCGCCCCTGGCTGAGCTTGAGATTCTTGGCGTCGCCGCCGCGGCTATCGGTATGTCCCTCGACCTGCACCTTGATGGTGGGGTTGTCCTTGAGGGCGAGCGCGACCTCGTTGAGCAGCTCGAAGGAGACCGCCTTGATGGTCGTCTTGTTGGTGTCGAAGTAGACGGTCTGCCGAATCTCGATCTTCTGCTGGGTGACGACGACGTTCTTGTACTTGGATGGACAGCCATCTTCGGTTGGGTTCGGATCGTCTGGGCACTTGTCGATGGCCTGCGGGCACTCGAGGACTCCGTCGCCGTCGTTGTCGCAATCGGGGCAACCATCGTCGTCTTCGAAGCCGTCGTCATCCTCGGCCTGATCTGGGCATTGGTCGACTCGATCGCTCAGGCCATCATTGTCGTTGTCGACATCCGGGCAGCCATCCTCGTCCTCGAAGCCGTCTAGGTCCTCGGCCTTGTTCGGGCAGCGGTCATCCGGGTCTTTGATGCCGTCCTCGTCGTTGTCGGGATCAGGACAGCCATCGGCGTCCTTGAAGCTGTCGATGTCCTCTGGATCCCGCGGGCAATCGTCGGTGCTATTTGGAATGCCATCGCCATCGATGTCCTCGTTGGTCGGCTTCACTTTGATGCATCGGCCCTCCGGGGACAGGCGAATGGCTTCGTTGGCGTTCTTCTCGGCAATGGCGACTTCGTCTTTGGCGCGGTAGTAGTCGCCCTCGTCGTATTCGGTCTGGGCAAAGGCGTTGTGCGACTCGGCCATGGCCAGCTCGACCGGCGCGCACTCCTGGGCGCCATTCTTGCGGGCGACCTCGATGGCCTCACCCACCGCGTGGACACGGGCCTTGATCGCGGAACCCGCACAGCCGACGAAAAGGGCGCACAGGAGCAGCCCAAGCGAGAGCCGGCCCCCTGAAAGACGCGTGGCAAAGTGACGAGCACGCATTAGCGTTTCTTCCCAATGGGGTTATCGGAGTCTTCGTCGCTGGTACCGCTCGGGGTTCCGCTCTGGGTACCGCTCTCGTCACCTTCCTCGCCCGGATCGACGAACTCGAGCTCCTCATCCTCTGCCTCAAGAGCAGGCAGCTTTGGCTTTGGATTCTTTGCGTTTTGCAGGGCGAGAGCACGGGCCTTGCGAGCGGCCTCGGCGGAGCGCTTGCCGAAGCGATTGGCGGATTGGTAATCGGAGTGCGCCGCTTCTTCGCGAGCCTTGTGCAAGTACTCGACGGCAAGGGTGTAGTAGTACGGTGCGTGTTTGTCCGCGTTGACGGCCTTGGCCGCCTCGACTTCGGAGCTGGCAACCCGCGAGACTTGATTCATGTATTCGACAGGGCCGCAGGCGGCTGCGAAAAGCAGGGCCACCAGCAGAGTGCCAAGCGCCCGCATGGAATTAGGTTTTGCAGCCATGAGCGGGCAAACCCTAGCATTTGCGCAGGCCCCCGGTCTAGGGAGCGCGGTCTAGGGAGCGCGGCCGAGCGTGGCGCCCCTCAGTGGCTCTTGACGCGCCGACTATCGAGGAGCAGTTCGAAAGCCACAAAAGCGGCCGACGCCACCACCCCGACGGTGAGGGCGACGAGCACGTAACCGAGCTTGACCTCCATAATGGGCAGAGCTCGGTGCTGCTCGAACTCGACATAGGTGCCGTAGCGACCCAGTCGATTCCAAAAGATCAGTACACCCAAAAGGCTCACGACGGCGGCGGCAGCGCTCACGTAGGCGGCAATCATCAAGCGACCCGCCAGGATGAGGCGAGCGCCCACGTACCAGCCGAGCAAGACGGTCGCACTGTGCAGAGCCACCAAGGGCAAGATCGCAAAGCTTGGCACTGCCTCGGGGTTGACCAGGTACATCCAGGTCCACGAGGCGTGCGCGGCATATAAATAGGTCGTAATTGGCGCCATGATGAGGCCAAGAAACATCAGCACGAGCGTGCTTGCCGGCTGGGCAAAGGCGCCATCCGCGCGCACCCGATCCCTCGCGCAGATCGCGAAAACCAAGCCAAGGCTCAAGTTGAATAGGAGGTCGAGAGGAATGCCGACACGCTATCGCAGATGACCTGGCGAGCCAAGGATCTGCTCAGGCAGAAGTACTCAGGATCGCTTGTCGTCGGGGGGTGTGGGCGGTTTGCTCTTGCCCGGCGGCGCCGGAGCGAGCGGGCGCTTTACCCTCGGTAAGATCTTGGCGGGTCCAGGCACAGGGCTCGGAGCGGCGTCGACAGGAGGACTGATCACGGGGTTCGATGGCCGGCTGGGCCCGGCATTGGGCCCGGCATTGGGCCCGGCATTGGGCCCGGCATTGGGCCCGGCATTGGGCCCGGCATTGGGCCCGGCATTGGGCCCGGCATTGGGCCCGGATCCGGGCGTGGAGCTCGAGAGCTTTGGCGCGGAACTCGCCATGCTCTGGGGCTGCGCGAGGTCCTCGTGGCGAACGACCGAGGTCTTGGCAGCCTCGTCGGCCTCCACGTCCTGACTGTCTTCGATCATGGCCAGCGGTGAGCTGACGATACGGGTCTGTGCCTGCTCGTCGACGGGAGTGTCGTTGGCAATCGCAAGGCCACGTGGTGGTGAACTCGTGCGCGCGACAGGCGAGATGGTGGCAATCGAGGGAATGGGCGGAATCGAGAAATTGGTTCGCTCGCCGACGGGCTGCACCAACTCGGGACGCGGCGTGCGCGATTGCAAAACGCCGGCAACCAGCGATTGATCGAGAGGCGCTGTCACGACCGTGCGTTGTGGATGAGAGTCCGGGTCTTCTTCCTCAGCGTCCTGTGCTGCCACCGAGGTCAGCTCGGAGTCCTCCATTGGGGTGTCCCACTGGTCGGTGCCCTCGTCCTGGCCAAGCACTTCGTGCTCCAAGGTTGGGATCTGGGTCTCGGAGCGAGCGCGGCCGCGCACGGGAGTCGCAGACCTGCGCTCTGCGCTGCCCGGGTGGCTATCGCCATCGTGCATCGGATTGAGCTCGACACGCGTGACCTCACCAGCATGCGGCCCCTCAGGACCGAGCATCAAGGTCTC
>JAHEAK010000605.1 GCA_024642805.1 Kofleriaceae bacterium
CGATCATCCAGAACTCGGCCAGGTGGCGGCGGGTGTTGGAGTTCTCGGCGCGGAAGGTCGGGCCAAAGGTGTAGACCCGGCTCATGGCCATGCAGTAGGTCTCGACATTGAGCTGGCCCGAGACGGTGAGATGGGCCTCCTTGCCGAAGAAGTCCTTGCTGAAATCGACAGCGCCCTTGTCGGTGCGTGGCAGGTTTTGCATGTCGAGGGTCGAGACCCGGAACATCTCGCCCGCGCCCTCGCAATCGCTGGCGGTGATGATCGGCGTGTGGATCCAGTAAAAGCCGTTGTCATTGAAGTAGCGGTGGACGGCCTGGCTCAGACAGTGGCGGACGCGGGTGATGGCGCCGATGATGTTGGTGCGCGGACGCAGGTGCGCGACCTCGCGCAGGTACTCCATGCTGTGCCGCTTGGGCTGCATGGGATAGCTCTCCGGCTCATCGACCCAGCCGATGACTTCGATGCTGCTGGCCTGCACCTCCAGGCTCTGGCCCTTGCCCTCGGAGGCGACCAGCACGCCCTCGGCGCGGATGGCGCAGCCGGCACCGACGTGCAAGATCTCGCTCTCGTAGTTGGGCAAGTCGGCGGGCGCGATGATCTGCAGGGCGTCGAAGCAGGAGCCGTCGTGCAAATTGAGGAAGGACAGGCCGGCCTTGGAGTCGCGGCGGGTGCGCACCCAGCCTTGAATTGCGATGGTCTCGCCCGTGGGAAACTTGCCTTGAAGTACGTCGGTGATGCGGTGCTTGAGCATGTGTAGCCTCGGGCCGGAACATAGCTGATTTTGCAATCGGGAAAAGCGCCGGCGAGGGAATTAGCCCCTGATACGCGCCGCTTGGTACGCAGAGACGCGGCATCAGCCCAGCGCCTTGGTGTAGCTTTGAGGCCATGAACGAGACCATCGAGCTGTACAGCTTTGCGGATGTCGATCGCAGTGGAAAGATTCGCTGGACGGCCGAGGAACTCGGCCTTGGCATTGTCGAGCAGCGCGTGCCGCCCGGTGAGCATCGACGGGCGCCCTACACCGAGCTCAATCTCTTTGCCCAGATCCCGACGGTGCGCTTCCGCGGCGAGGTCCTGGTCGAGAGCACGGCCATCTGTCGGGCCCTGGTTGATGCCGTGGACGCGCCCAGGCTCGAGATCGCGCGCGGCGAAGCCGGTCGGCAGGCCTATCACTACTGGTTGGCGCTCTTTGGCGAGAACTTCGAAGCCCGCCTGGTCGAGTGCACGATCAGCAAGGCCGGCATCTTGCCGCCCGAGTACTTCACGCTGCACGAGAAGGCACTGCGCCGCAAACTGGCGGTCGCCGCCAAACAACTGCCAGCCAGCGGCTATCTCTGTGGCGAGCGCTTCAGCCTTGCCGACATTTGCGCGGGCTACAGTCTGCGCCTGGCCCTCGGCTGCGGCCTGCTTTCGATGGACGAAGTCGAGCCCTACCTCAGCCGATTGCGCGAGCGATCCGCGGCGGTGGCCAGTCGCATCTTCGCCTCGCTAGACGCATAGAGCGGCGTCGCTGGCGCGCTTGGTTGACGCCGGCGCGCTTGGCTGACGAACGCACTCGGAGTCCGGGTGTCCGTCCGAGCTGCGGACGCGCCCGTCCGCTCCACCGGATGTGAGCACCACAAATCGGCGACTTGCACCTGGCACCTTTCCTGCGTTGTCGGCGGCTATGATGGCCATGCTCCGCTCCTGCGCGTTCTCAGGGATCGACGCCTTTGCGATCGATGTCGAGGTGGATGTGGCCTCGGGTCACTTGCCCTCCTATCACGTCGTCGGTCTGCCGGCGGCTTCGGTGAGAGAGGGCGCCGTGCGCATCCGCTCCTCGCTGGAACACATCGGCCAGGCCATGCCGCGCAAGAAGGTCACGGTCAACCTGGCTCCCGCCGATCGCCGCAAAGAGGGGGCGGCCTTCGACCTGCCGGTGGCTCTGGCGCTCATGGCCGCGGAGGGCTTGCTCGAGATCGATCGCTTGCGCGACTTCCTGGTGCTTGGCGAGCTCGGACTCGATGGCCAGGTGCGCTCCGTGCGCGGCGTCTTGTCGGCGACATTGATGGCGCGCGATCAGGGCATGCGCGGTGTGGTCATTCCTGCCTCCTCCGCCGCCGAGGCCACCGAGGTCGAGGGCCTGGAGATTCTGGCCGTCGAACACCTGGGTGAGATCGTCGCCTACTGCCGTGGTGCCGAGATCACTAGCTCGCCCGCACCCATCGCTACACCACATGCCGCCGAGCACCGCTGCGACATGAGCGAGGTGCGTGGGCAGGACTCGGCGCGCCTGGCCATCGAAGTGGCGGTGGCCGGTGGACACAACTTGCTCCTGGTCGGCCCGCCCGGCATCGGCAAGACCATGTTGGCCCGCCGCATCCCGAGCATCTTGCCGCCGCTCAGCAAGCAAGAGGCCCTGGAGACCACGCGCATCTACTCGTCGCTCAATCTCAATGACGGAGGTCTGATTCGCGAGCGGCCCTTTCGGGCTCCGCATCACAGCATCAGCGTGCCGGCTCTGGTCGGTGGCGGCAGTCCGCCCGGGGCCGGCGAGATTTCCCTGGCGCACAACGGCGTGCTCTTTCTCGACGAGCTCCCGGAGTTCAATCGCGCCGCCCTCGAGTCCCTGCGTCAACCTCTGGAAGATCGTCGCGTGGTCATTGGTCGGGTCGCCGGCCGCATCGAGTTGCCGGCCTCGGTGGTGCTGGCAGCTTCCGCCAATCCCTGTCCCTGCGGCTGGCTGGGTGCCGCCGAGCGCCAGTGCACCTGCACGCTGCACCAGATCGATCGCTATCGCTCGCGTCTCAGCGGTCCGCTTCTCGACCGCATGGATCTGCAGATCTTCGTGCCCAACGTACGGCTGGCGGAGCTGCGCAGTGAGCGCGCCGGCGAGAGCTCCGCGGCGATTCGCGCACGGGTGATGCGCGCGCGTGAGTTGCAAGCCAGGCGATTGGCTCGCTATGGCGCGCGCACCAACGCCGAGATGAGCCCGGCCGCCACTCGCGCGACCTGCGTGCTCACGCCCGCTGCCGAGGCCGCGCTTGCCCGCTTGCACGCCCTGCGCCGCGGCATGAGCGCGCGCGCCGTCGATCGCATCATCAAAGTCGCGCGCACCATCGCCGACCTCACAGGAGTCGAGCACATCGACGAGGGCTGCTTGCTCGAGGCATCAGGCTATCGCTCGTTGGATCTGACTCCGCAAGAGGCCGAAGCGAACGCCGCCTCGAAGCCGGCGCCAGTGGCTCGCGAGGCGCCGAAAGTGAAGCACGCGAGCGTGGACCTTCCCGGGTAGTCCGGGCCAGGCTCACTCGGGCAGGCCAGAGCCAGGCTCACTCGGGCAGGCCAGAGAGCGGATCGTTTGGGTCGAGCTCGCCGGGCCCCTTCTCCGAGCCTGTCTGCCCCGCGCCGGGGGCCACGCTCGCTTTGCCGGCATCCTTCATGCGAAATCGCAGCGGGTACCTGGCGACGCTGACCTGCTCGAGATCTTCGCCCAGACGCACCCGCGGAATCGGCATGGCGTACATCGCGTCGAGCACGCACTCGCGAATGGGCTGCAGGGCCAGAGGCATGGCGGCGATACTGGCGTGCTGCACTTCGCCGCGAGCGACTTCGATGTGAAGCTCGAGCTCGCCGCCAGCGTTGGGATCTCTGCGAAGCTGTCGCTCGTAGCAAGCGCGCGCAAGCGGGATGACGTGGGCCTTGACCCGGCTGGCAACCATGTCCGCGTCGAGCTGTCCCGTGCGCCCACGATCACCCGCACCGGCGCCGCTGTGATTTTCAAAGTGCGCCCAACT
>JAHEAK010000606.1 GCA_024642805.1 Kofleriaceae bacterium
CTCGGTCATGCCCGGTCGCTGCCCTGGGTTCTTCTCTGGGTTCTCCCCTGGGTTCTCCTCTGGGTTCTCCTCTGGGTTCTCCCCTGGGTTCTCCCCTGGGTTCTCCTCTGGGTTCTCCTCTGGGTTCCGCACGGCGCGAAGCTACCAGGGAAAGCCCGACGAAGACGCCACAATTTTGGGTGTTGGCAGCCGCCAACAGGCCCAGCTCGGCAATCGTTGGATGCCGCCAACAGGCCTGCAGGTGCAAGTGCACGAGTTTCAGTCGATGGCTGTGCGGCACGACCATTGCTGTAGGTGCCTGCATGCTGCAGTCGAAACACATCTTACGCTTCGCGCTGAGCGGCCTTGGCGGTCTTGGTGGCCTCAGTGCCTGCGACGTAACCGGTGATGGCATTCCGGAAGGACTTACCACCGCACCAGGGGCCGACGATGCCCTTCGCTATCGCTCCCTGGAAAATCATCCCGGCTGTTCCGTCGAAGGCTTGGCCTATGCGCCAGCTGTGATCCCCGGGTATCGGTGCGCGGCCAAGGAGTATGCGAGTGCAGACGATCCTTCGCTCCCTATTGTCGTGCTGGTTCATGGCAACTCCGACAGTCCGGCTAACTTCGAACGCTTTGGCGACGGTATCGATCAACTTGCCGAGCGACTGAGCGCTGCGGGCGCCAGGACCTATGCCGTCGACTTTCGGGTGGACCTGGTCGACGACCCTGCTGGCAATAACGACACGGAGAACGCGGCCCGCAACATCGATCACGGCTGGGCCACGCCCATCCTGCAAAGCATGCTCAAGGCCATCATGCTCGCCGAACCCGATCGCGAGATTGCGGTCATTGGCTTCTCCCTCGGCGCCACGGTCATTCGCGACAGCTATCGCCGCTTGCATCTGGATCCCGAGGTCAATCCCTGGCCACAGACCCGCGAGCTAATTCTCCTCGCTGGTGCCAACCACGGTGTTTCGTCCTGTGCGCTGTGCGGTGCCAACACCACCATGCGCGGTCAGGTCGCGTGTGAGATGGGCTGTCGCGACAACTTTAGCACGACGCCTTTCTTGTCAGCTCTCAACGGACCCGAGGGCGAGTGGGAGACCCCGTGTTTGCAGGACGATGGGGCCTACGGGCAAGTCGGCATCTGCGAGAGCGCAGAGCTGCGCTACACGACGGTAGTCATGAAGGACATCGACGACGGCACCTATCAGGACCAGTTCGTTTCCGTGAACAGCGCAGCGCTGCGAGGAGCTGACAATCAGCTAATTGAACTCAGTGACGTCGACGAGAGTGGGTATTTCTTCAACGGGCTGTTCAAGAACCACTACGGATCTGCGCGCTCGAAGAAAGCCATCGATCTGGTCGTAGACCGGGTAAGGGGAGAGAGATAGTGGATACCAAGGCCATTTTGTTCGCAGCGGCGGCGATCCTGGGCACAGGACCAGCCGCGCACGCTCAGACCGCCAGCGAGAATGCTCGGCAACGCAGCGCCGCACTGACGCTTGACCACAGCTCGGATGCCCCAGACGGGGGACAACTCGATCTGGCGGCCGACACAGTCCCGAAGGTGCGGGGCGCTTCGAGTTCGTGGAAGAAGCCGAGCTTCTTTGCCGCCATCGTCGGTGGCGCACACGTCGAGACCTTGCAACGTGGGCCAAGCAACCAGCAGGAAGATCGCACCACCACCGTCGCGCTCTCGCGTCTCGGAGTGCGCGGGCCGATCGCCGATGGCATCTCGGTCGAGAGTGAGTTCGAGGTCAACTCGGGACCCCACGGCACGAGCGTTTGGGAAGGGCAGGCGGCGCTGCAGGTTCGCAACCAGCTGGTGCGACTCAAGCGCAGTGGCTTTCGACTCGATGCGGGCCGTGTCACCGACCCGAGCTCCTTGGACTTCACCTCGATGCATCTGAGCGATCAGCTGCTCACGGATCCGTATACGCGCGGCAGTCTGCTGGCCAGTGGCTTCAACCGGGGCCAGGGCATCTACGCGGCCTACGCGCCCATCAAAGGCCTCAGCCTTGGTATGGCGCTCAACGCCGCCAACCCAACCAGTACGACGGCCAGTCTGGTCATTGGTGGCACCTTCCCGCCCTTCTCGCGCTTCTATGTTGCCGCCTACCAGCAAGTGGGTCGAGATGCCAGTTCCTTTCCCGCCGACCAATACCACCTGCTCATGGCTTCCCCCTCGCTGCGCTATTTGAGCAAGGTGCTGGATGCGCAAGCTTCTGTGCAGTTATTTAAGATAAATACCGATACCAATGCCATGGATGATCAAAACATCATTGGCTACAACTTGCGCGGTGGACTACGGCTGAAGTTCCTCGACGAGTCCATCGTGCCATTCGCCAATGCCTCGCGTGTCGAGAACTCCATGGTCGAGCCTGACGATGGTCGCTTCCTGTCGACCGAAGCATTCATCGGCTACACCCTGGGCGGAGGTGCAGACTGGACCTGGCACCACAAGCTCGGAGCCGGCGTTCAGTATGTCTTCCTGCGCGGCATCCAAGGTGACATCTCGCGCACCACGGACCACGTCGCCAACATCGGCGCGAGCTACTTTCTAAACCCTCAGACCTCGGCCCACCTGCGTGCCGCCATGGTGCGCAGCTGCGTCGAGACCCCCACCGAGGCCTGTCAAGTGGAAGGCGCCCGGTCCTACTTCCTCACGCTGCGAACAATTCTGTAGTTCGCGACTCTTGCTGCCCCGTGTCCCCCTTGCAAAGGAAAATGATGAGAAATTCGTTCGTAGTGTCTGCGCTCGCTGCTGGCTTCTTTTGCGTTGCCTCGATGGTGAAACCTTCCCAGGCAGCCGAGCTGGCACCTGTTGCCTCTTTTGGCAGTAATCCAGGTGCACTGAGCATGTATGAGTTCGTGCCGGCAGATTTGCCAGACAACGCACCCCTGGTGATCGTGCTGCACGGCTGCTTGCAGTCGGCGACCGACATGCTGCACATGCAATGGAATCAGATGGCCAGCATGTCTGGATTTGCCGTGGTCTACGGCGAACAGAGTGCAAGCAACAATCCAATACGTTGCTTCAACTGGGCCGGTGAGTACGGCGACATCGCCAACCTGGTGCGTGGGCAGGGCGAGAACCAGAGTATCGCCAGCATGGTCGATCACATGGTTGCAGAGCGCGGCATCGATCCCAACAGGGTCTCCATCGTCGGTTTCTCTGCCGGTGCGGGCATGACCGCCGTCGCTCTGGCGACCTGGCCAGATAAATTTCAGGCCGGGGCCATCTTCTCGGGCATCCCCTATCATTGCGCGACCAGCGTCGCCGGAGCGGGCGATTGCCAGGCCATGAACCTGCATCCCAACGTCAAGCACACGGCCCAGGAGTGGGGCGACTTGGTGCGTGCCGCCTATTCTGGATACCAGGGCCCCTATCCACGGGTTTCGATCTGGCACGGCCAGGGCGACACATCGACCGTCCATTTCGACAACATGGCCGAGTTGGCCAAGCAGTGGACGAACGTGCACGGGCTGTCGCAAACGCCGAGCTCGACGACGAGTGACGGTGCCGACACGGTCGAGCGCTACGCGGATGCTGGCCGAGTGCTGGTGGAGACCCATCTGCTTGCCGGCATGGGCCATGCGATTTCCTTTGGAGCGGAGGACGGCTGCGCGCCAAGCGGATTTGCACAGTACTACACCGACACCGGCATCTGCGCCTCGCGTCGAGTAGCAGACTTCTTCGGGCTCCTCGGGAATGAGGGCGATGGCAGCGGTGATGGCAGTGGCGATGGCAGCGGCGATGGCAGCGGTGATGGCAGTGGCGATGGCAGCG
>JAHEAK010000607.1 GCA_024642805.1 Kofleriaceae bacterium
CGTGCAAGGCTGCTCGACCAAGCCATCGGGTGTTGCGCCGTAACAATCAAACTCGTGCACAGCAACGCAGGCGTCGCTCTGTGAACAGGTGTAAGGGTCCAGGCCCTCGCAGTCGCTCACAGCGACATCGTTGAAGTCTTTTTGCCAGCACTCTTGGAAGACGTCCTGCGCGCCTTCACCGAAGGCAGAGTAAATGCCGCGGCAACCGTCAGTTGCCAAACAGCCGGCTTCGTCGAGGCCCGTGCAATAGCTCTGGCAGTAACCCCAACTCGGCATGGCGGTTCCGGCCCGATCAGCACCACTGCCAGTATCCGGCTCGGTGCTGCCACCCGCCGTGGTCGAAGGTGGGCTGCCGCCCCAATCGCCGCCGTTGCAAGGATTGACCGGTGGTGGTGGCGGATTGGTCCAGCCGAAATCCTCGCACTGGCCGCTCTGCGGATTGCGCAGCTGCTCTGGGATCTGGGGTGCGCCCTCGCCAGGACTGGCCGGGTAGGTGCAATCGACGTCATCGCCGCCGCTGAAGTAGAGATTACAGGCCGTCATGGGCAGGAGGGTGGCGGCCAGGAGGGCGAGGGCAATGGAGCGCATGGCGCCAAACCATACAAAGACCGGGCCACTGCAGAAGCTCGTGCAAGTCGTCGCTATTGGTTGCGAACCAGAGTCAGGACCGTCAAGAATCTGAGGGCGGCGCCCAGCGATTCCAGAAATTCTAGGGCCTCACGCGCCGCTTGCGCACAAGCAGCGCACACAGCCCAAGGAGCAGCAGGGTCCCGGCTCGCTCTTCGGGGCTTGCCGAGCCGGCGGAACAGCCACAGCCGCCCGCCTCGCTGTCGACGGCTCGAAGCAGACAAGAGCTGAGGCACTCATCCTGCTCGTCGGTGTTGCCGTCATCGCATTCCTCAAAGCCCGCGACCACGCCATCGCCACACACAGGTAGCTCATACCCAATGACGCAGAAGTCATCGATCGACCAGCCACCAAAAACCTTGGCACCGTCGCTCTGCAGTCGAAAGCGCACTTGCACCGTGTCGTTTTCGTTGGCCAGCGCACTCAGATCGATGTCGTGAAATCGCCACTCGCGATCAAAGTGATGATTGCTGCCGTCGCCGGCTGCGTTGTGCCACAGGGCCGTGTCGCCCGCGTAGATGGTAGCTTGATCGTAGTACGCGTCTTCGACACTCAGCCATCTGCGATACTGCAGATGCACGTTGGAGTAGGCGCTGATATCGATGGCAGGCGAGACCAGCTCGGTGTCGACCAGCAGACCATAGGCGCCCAGCGCATCGCTCGGGCCGATGGCGGTGCCGGCCACCTGGGTTCCCGAGTAGGCCTGTCGCGGATCGAGAGAGGCACCCGTTGGCGCGCCGAGGCCCCAGGAATCGTCTCCGCTACTCGCGCTGTGCGTCCAGTTGGCGAATGCCTCGCTGCTCTCGAAGTCGCTGCAGTAGAGCGGACTCGCCGTGCCGACGAAGTACTGGTAGAAGGGACTGCCGGTGGTCGCAGGCAATAGCGTTGCTTGCTCCCCCGTGACCACCTGCAGCTGATACTCGACAAGGGCTCCCCACGACGGTCGTGGAATCGACACGCTGGCCTGCTCGCCCTCGATGAGCATGGGCAAGCTGCCCTCCCCTGAGATCTCGGATTGGCCTGGGCCAATGATGCGCCAGTGCAGCGTCAGTTGCGTCGGCTGGTCGCCAGGGCTGCAGCTCATCGGCAGCAGGGCGGAAAAACGCAAGTCCTCAGCCAGCTCCGGCTCGCTCATGGACACGCCAAAACGAAAGTCCGGATCGGCGAGGCCGTGCCTGGCGAAGGCGGTCTGGATCTGACAACCATGAGGCGTGCCGTTGGCGAGATTTCCGTCGTCGTCATCGGCGGCGAGCAGCTCGACGTAGGTCGTAGGAATATCGCGCAACGTGCGCGAGGAGTCGAAGAAGAGCTGATTCGTGGTACTAATGCCGGTCTCCTCTCCCAACGCGGTGATGAGGCTCTTGCGCAGATCGTACATGGCACCACAGTAGATCGATCCGTCGTCGTAGTAGGTGCCGACATCTTCGGGCCAGTGTTTTTCGATGCCATCGGGGTCGCAATGACGGGCTGGGTTGTTGGTCGATCGAAAGCCGTAACCCCAGGCCGGATCGCCGGTCATGCTCACGGCGTAGAAATCCGCCAGGCCTTCGGTGAAGGAGCGTGTCCACAGGCCGACGCCTTCGATGCGCAGCGCGTGATACAACGAGTGACCGAACTCGTGATAGACGATGTCGGGAATGCGAGCCGTGTTGCCGCAGCCTCCGCCCGAGCGATAGAAGTGCAGCTCATTGTGATTGCTGTAGGCGTTGCAGGTGTCGTCTTCGTTGACGAAGAGACTCATCTGCTCGTCGAGCCAGGCCAGTCCCGGTTCTACACGACGAGCGAAGTCCTTGGCCGCCTGCACGTGCACGAAGGCACTGAGCTGGGCGTCGCTGAACTCGTCGCTCGACGCGTCCCAGAGGAGGGAAGCGCCGTCCTCGAGATTGAATTGCGCGCTGTAGTTGCTGCCACTTTCGTTGATGACCTGGGCGTGTGGGCCGCGCAGGGCGATGCTGGCTTGCACGGAGGCGCCAGCGAAGGCCAGAGCACCAAGGCTGCTCATTTGCGTCTGGCCGTTGATCGTGACCTCGGCAGGCGGGAGATCGAAGCTGGCATAGCCAAGACTCCAGGAACGCACGGGTGCATGAGCCTGCAGTTCGACACTGCCTTCTTCGTGGAGCGGCCGCGTACCTACGATCGCCCCTGAGTCGACGTCGACATCCACCAGGTAGGCCCGGCCGCCACGCTGCTCCTCGACGTAGACACGGCGGATGAAGCTCGTAGAACCCTGCGCGATCAAGAGCGCCAAGCTCTCGACCTCTTTGACCCGCGTGGGCATGGGCAGACTGCGCTGGGCTGCCTGTGCACACGCCGCTTCCGAGAGAGCCGTACGTGGCAGCGACGCCTGCATGCCCGAGCGAGTCTCGGCGGCGATGACGATGATGCGATCGTCGACGATGCGCACGCTGAACTGCGCGTCGACGATGGGAAGGCCACGATAGAACTGCCGCAAGCCGACAACCCGCATGCCGCGCGGTGTAAGAACATTACTTACTACCTTAAAATCAGCGAGTTTCGAATCGGGCGCGAAAAGGTAGAGATGCTCTTCGAGGAGCTCTTGTGTGGCCCTCAGCGCCTCGTCGGCAGAGGCGGAGCTGCCTGGCACGGCGATGCCCGTTCCGTAGACGCGTATAGGCATCTGGCTTGGCCCATCCCACAAGGCCTTCCACTCACCACCGACGGCGCCTACGAAGCGCTGCCAGTCCTGCGCTTTCTTCGAGGGAGCTTGCGTCGCATAGGCTGCCTGCGCCTGCGCGCGTCCACCGGCGCCGGCGATGAGCAGGGCGGCGAGCATCACAACGATGGCTTGGCTTCGAAGCGTCATGGGTCTCTCGCGAGTCTCGCGACACTGCTGGCGCAAATGCCAGCGCCCCAGGGAGCAAGGCGAACCAGCCCGCGAAGATGGCCATACCACTCGTCCCCAAAGGCAGCCCGAAACGCAGTCCCGAAGGCAGCCCGAACGCAGCCCGAAGGCAACCCTCGCCAGGGCTCGAGCTTGCCCGTGGCACTGGTCCAGGCGCTAGCCAGGCGCGCACCACAGATTGCGCTCACTGGCAAAGGTGATGGTTTGACTGGGCACTAGCTAGGCTGCGTTTGGCCGATGCAGCGCGCAAATGGCCGTCATTGCTTTGCTCTCGGAACA
>JAHEAK010000056.1:0-11639 GCA_024642805.1 Kofleriaceae bacterium
TCCCCGTAGGCTGGCAGCGTTAGCTCGCTAGCATGCGACTGCATGCTCATGGCGAGAATGGCGAGACACAGAGCGCCGGCCACGGCGTAGAGCGCAACCCAGACCCAGCTCCATCGCAAGCCACGCATGCCCATTCCTCAGTCTAGCTCGACTTGGCAGACATGGCTCCGCCCATCGACAGGGAGCGCGCAAAAACCCGCCCAGACACTGTTCTGGCACCCTTGGGCGTTGGCGGCCGCCCCACAGCAAAACCAGCCCAGCGCAAACCGGCAGCGCCCAGGCCAGCAGCGCCCGACGTGGGCCCTGTCGGGAGCCACCGAGGCCATGGTGCTCGCGTTTCCGCGCTGAGCCCAGGGATGCTTGTGAGTGCGGATCGAGAGCAGTACGCTTGCAGCCCTGGATGGACGTCGCGAGCATCGACAAGCAGCTGCACGACGCACGAGACTTCGAGTCTCTCGATCGCCAGATCATGCGCGTGGCCCTGCAACGAACGGGGGCACGCAACGGCGCCCTCTTCCTCTGGGATGATCGACTCGACGGCCTGACGATCGCCCATCACGTGGTCAAGAACCTCGAAGTCACCTTGCCCGACGCCGTGATCCGGCGCGACAAGCCTGGTATTGCCCTGTGGGTCCTCGATCACAACGAGAGCTACCTGTGTCGCAATACCTCCACCGATCCTAACTACACGCGTTATCTGCAGGACGTCGGCTCGATTGCAGCCGTGGCGATTTCCTATCAGCGTCGCCCCATCGGCGTCATCACCGTGTCCTCGGGCGAGCGAGATGCTTTCACCCAGGAGCACATCGCCGCGCTCGAAGATCTCGCGGCACATGCCTCCAAGTTCGTGCGCAGAGCGCAGCTCGATCGCCAGAGCATCGAACGAACAGGGCGCCCCTATTTCATCAAAGGCCTGTCGGCCGAATGGCTCGAGGTCGAGCGCCGCATCGAGAACGCCTCACCGACCAACGCTCCGGTGTTGATCCACGGCGAGAGCGGCACCGGTAAAGACCTGGTCGCCTCCGCGATTCACTTCAACAGCACGCGCGCCAAGGCGCCGCTGGTAACCGTCAACTGCGCCGCCATCCCCGAAACGATGCTCGAAAGCATCTTGTTCGGGCACGTCAAGGGCGCCTTTACCGGCGCTAGCTTCAACAAGATCGGTGAATTTAAGAAGGCCGACGGCGGCACGCTCTTCCTCGATGAGGTGGGCGAGCTGCCTTTGCTCCTGCAAGCAAAAGTGCTGCGCGCCGTCGAACAGGGTGAGGTGCAAGCACTGGGCAGCAACTCGGCGCCTGAGCGCGTCGATGTTCGCCTCTTGTGCGCGACCAACCGCGACCTGGAGCGAATGGCAAACGAAGGCAGCTTCCGGGCCGACCTCTACTACCGACTCAGTGTGATGAGCCTGGAGCTACCGCCCCTGCGCTCATACAAGCAAGACAACCTGGATGTGCTTGCTCATGTTTTCCTGCAACAGGCCGCCGAGAAGCATGGTATTCGCGCGCCTAAAATTTCGACCAGCGCACTGAGCGTTCTGCAGAACTACCAGTATCCCGGCAACGTGCGCGAGCTGAAGAACGCCATCGAACACGCGGTGATCATGGCTGGCGATGAAATCGAGCCAGATGATCTTCCCGATCGTTTCACGGTACACGCGCAATCGGTGAGTCGAAGCGGTGATGCCGTTCCCGACCAGAAGTTGCACGACCTGCGCGAGCAGTGGCTGGCCCCACTCGAAAAGCGCTATCTGAGCAATCTCTTGCGCGCCTGCGAGGGCAACGTGCGCAAGGCCGCCGATATCGCCGGTGTCAATCACGTGACCATGTACCGCTTGCTCAAGAAGCGCGGCCTCAGTGTCGGGCGCCAGGTCAAGTCCATCGACTAAGGCTTGATCGCCCCTGAGCTTGCCCTGGGCGAGGCTCGCAGGTGCACACCGCTGCGCTCTCGTGGCCGCAGCTGCAAGGCGGGCGTGTTACATTCACTGTGACCGTGTCTGACGAGACTTTCTACCGTGACCTGCGCCCCTTCGCGGACTTCGCAGGCGTGTGCGGAGAGGAGCACTACGCCACGGTTCCGGATAGCTGGGACCTGGTCATCACCGATGTAGAAGGCTCCACCAAGGCCATCGAGGCCGGTCGCTATAAAGATGTCAACGCGGCCGGCGTGTCCTCGATCGTCGTTGTGCGCAACGCCATGAGCGACATCGAGATCCCCTACGTCTTTGGTGGTGATGGCGCGACGCTGCTCACGCCATCCTCGCGACGAGAGCAACTCTTCGCTGCGCTGCGGGGCCTGCGCGACTCCTGCAAGGCGAGCCTCGATCTCGGAATGCGGGTCGGCGTCGTGCCCGTTGCCAAGCTTCGAGAGGCCGGCCACGAGATCGAAGCCGCCCGCTTTGCCGCCAGCGAGCACGTCTGCTTTGCCATGCTTCGAGGTGCCGGCGTCGATGTCGGCGAGCAGTGGGTCAAGGATCCGACGCGAGCGCATGAATTTCAGGTCAGTGAAGAAGGGACTCGTGACAGCTCCTTTGAGGGCTTTCAGTGCCGATGGCAGCCTGTGCCCAGTCGCAACGGCCTGGTCGCCAGCATCATCGTCAAGGCCCTTGGTAGCGACCCAAAGCAGCTGCGCGAGGTCTATCGGCGCGTCGTCGAAGAGATCGCCACCATCGTGCAAGCGAGCGGCGATGGTCACCCGGTTTCCCCTGAGGCCTTGCGTCTGCGCAAAGACAATCTCGATCACGAAGTGGCACTGGTCGCCGGGGGCCTGGACTCACCGAAGGCGGGTGAGGTGCGCAAGAAGGTGCGCAAGCAGATGCGGGCGGCGCGGCTGCTCTTCTCGACGGGTATCAGCGCCGGTGGCTTCAACCCGCGCCGCTACAAGCGCGAGCTCGTCGCCAACACTGACTTCCGAAAGTTCGACAATGTGCTGCGCATGCACCTGGACCTACGCCGAGGGCAACTCGACCGACTCAAACAGGTGCTGCAAGAGGCCGAGGATTCCGGCTATCTGGTCTACGGCATTCACACCGCCGATCACAGCCTCATGACCTGCGTCATCGACTCCTACCAAGGGAGCCATGCCCACTTCGTCGATGGCGCAGCCGGTGGCTATGCGCTGGCCGCCAAGCGCATCAAGAGCGTCCTGAAGTCGCAGGGCTAGCCGCGAGAGCGCCCTCCAAGGCGAGCGAGCAGGCCGAGGCGCTTGAGGCGCCCGAGCAGGCCGAACAGGACAGCGGGCCGCTTCAGGTGGTCCGCTCGACAGGTGAGCCCGAGTCGGCTTTGTTGCAACATCGCAACTGAATTGCATACCTGTGCAACATACGTATTTCTGTGGCAACAGCGAGTTTCTGCGAAGTTATATGATTTCAGCAACATCCGACATGTAGGACCGTGGCACACCCATTGCTCTAGTGTGGGTCAACAAGCGCAACGACGCACAACAAGGACTACGAAAATGAACTTCCCCCACAAAACTCTCCTCGCCACTTTGATCCTCGCCCTCGGTCTGCTCAGCGGAGCCTGCATGAGCGAAGACATCGGTGAATCCGCCAACGGCATCAACGGCCGACCTTTCTTCGACCTCTTCGAGGGCAAAGACGGTCAGTACTACTTCAACCTTACCGCCGCCAACTACGAAATCGTTCTCTCCTCCGAGGGCTACGAAAACCGCACTGGCGCTCTGGCGGGCGTGCTCTCGGTTCTCGACAACGCTGGCGACAAGGGCAACTACGACCTTCGCGAAGCCGTCAACGGCCAGTACTACTTCGTGCTCGAGGCCGCTAACGGCCAGACCATCGGCATGAGCGAGCTGTACGCCAGCAAGAGCAACGCGACTCGCGGCATCTCCGACACCGTCAACGTCACCGGCGACTACCTGGCCTTCCTCGCGACTCGCACCGGTGCTCGTTTCACCGTCTTCGAGGGCACCAACGGTCTGTACTACTTCAACCTGAAAGCAGCTAACGGCGAAATCGTCCTTGCCTCGCAAGCCTACAGCACCGAATCTGCCGCCATGAACGGAACCTTTGCGGTTGCCGAAGCCGGCCTCAAGAGCGGCAACTACGTCATCAAAACCGCCAAGGACGGCCAAGCCTACTTCGTGCTTCGCAGCGCCAACGGTGAGGTCATTGGAACCAGCGAGATGTACGTCTCTAAGTCCAATGCTCGCCGCGGTCGCGGTGACGTCATGGCCCTTCTGCCAAACGTCGACATCCTGTAATCAGCGCTCTGGCGCTAATGAAATCGAGGCGGCTGCTTCCGGGGGGGAGCAGCCGCTTTCGCGTTTCGGCTCTGGGCCAAGCAGCTCTTGCCAGTTCGGGCTCGTCGGTATAGATCCCATCCGCGCATGGGCTACGCCATCAAAGAGCTGTTTCGCACCCTACAGGGTGAGGGCGCAAACACGGGCAGGCTGGCGGTCTTCTGTCGCTTCGCTGGCTGTAATCTGTGGTCGGGGCGCGAAGAAGATCGCGAGAAGGGCACAGGTGGTTGTGCGGCCTGGTGTGACACACACTTCGTCGGCACCGACGGGGAAGGCGGTGGCAAGTTCGCGGATGCCGATGCCCTAGCCGACGCGGCCTGGCAAACCTGGGGCCACGAGCGCGCATCAACGGGGCTGCGCCCCTTGCTGGTATGCACGGGCGGCGAACCACTCTTGCAGCTCGACGAAGCGCTGGTGGCGGCCTTTCAAGCGCGCGGCTTCGAGGTCGCCATTGAAACCAATGGCACCATCGCGGTTCCCGCCGGCGTGGATTGGGTGTGCGTGAGCCCGAAGGCACGCAGCGAGCAAATCGTGCGCTCGGGCGACGAGCTCAAGTTGGTGGTGCCGCAGGCTGAGTTTTCCCCGCAAGACTTTCTCGCGCAGGGTTTCACGCACTTCTTCCTGCAGCCAATGGATGGCCCTGATCGTGATGCAGCCCTCCGCTACGCCATCGATTACTGTCATCAACATCCCGAGTGGCGCCTGAGCCTGCAAAGTCATAAGTTCATCGGGATCCCCTGAGGATCGCGAAAGCGACGCATCGAAGACACGCCATGGAGATTTTCAAAGAAGTACGATTTGAAGCCGCGCATCGCCTGCCCAACGTGCCCGAGGGCCACAAGTGCGCGCGCCTGCACGGTCACTCTTTCATCGTGGAGATCCATGTGAGTGGCAGCATCGGCAAGGACAGCGGCTGGATCATGGATTTCGCCGACATCGATAGCGCCTTTCGCCCGCTCTACGAGCAGCTCGACCACAATTACCTCAACGAGATTCCCGGTCTGGAGAATCCGACTTCCGAGATCCTTGCCAAGTGGATCTGGGCCGGCTTGCACCCGAGCTTACCCGGCCTGCGTAAGCTTGTGGTGCGCGAGACCTGCACCTCGGGCTGTATCTACCGCGGCGACTGAGCAAGGCTGAGGACGCTCGACGAAGGCCTCGGGCTGCGATCCGATTGGCCCGAAACGCAAAAGGCCCGCGCCCGCCTGAGTAAAGACCCGGCGGCGATGCGACTCGCCCGAAACGAAAAAAGGCCGCGCCCGGAGAGACGCGGCCCTTCTTGGTCGTGCCTGGTTATTAGGCCAGCTTGACGTATTCGTACTCGAAGGGCTGACCGTTGATGCCGCGACGTGGCGGCGCGATCCAGTTGGCGATCTTGCCCGGCTCGAGACAGGGCTTCATGATGCTGGTCACGTAGATCTCGTCCTCTGGCGTCGACAGCCACTCGCCTTTTTTGGCCTCGAACTCGGCAGCGCTGATCAAGTTGCCTTCTGGGTCGAAGCTGTGCTCGGCGTAGTTGCCGATCGAGCGATGGAAGCGAGAGCTAGGTAGCTTGAGCGTGAAGTTGATACCGGCACTCTCGATGGTCTTGTTCCAGCGATCGACGGCACGCTGACAATCGACGATGTAGTCCTCGCGCAGGTACTCGTTCATGGCCGTGCGCACAGCGACTTCCTTGGTAACAAGCTTGTTGCCTTCGACGAAGGTCATGTCCTTGACGCCCTCGAGGCAGACGTGATCCTCGAAGCGGCTCTGCTCCTTGTAGCGACCCTTGAGGCCAGCGGCAAAGGCGTCGGCAGCATTGGACGAGGACTCGCCGCCGAAGAGATCGAGGCAGACCGAGTACCACTGGTTGATGTACTTCTGCAGCGTCGGCAGATCGATACCACCCTGGGCGCGAGCGTCGTCGTTGGGGTCTTTCTTCATCAGCTCACAGGTGCGTTGCACGATGCGGCCGACGCCGGTCTCGCCGACGAAGAGGTGGTGCGCCTCCTCGGTGAGCATGAAGCTACAGGTGCGAGCCAGTGGATCGAAGCCGCTCTCGGCCAGTGCGGCCAGCTGGTACTTGCCATCGCGGTCTGTGAACATCGCGAAGAGGAAGAAGCTCAGCCAGTGATTGGTCGGCTCGTTGAAAGCGCCCAGGATGCGTGGCTTGTCGTCATCACCCGAGCGGCGATTGAGCAGGTCTTCGGCCTCTTCGCGACCATCGCGGCCAAAGTAGCGATGCAGCAAGTAGACCATGGCCCACAGGTGGCGTCCCTCTTCGACGTTGACCTGGAAGAGGTTGCGCATGTCGTACATCGACGGCGCAGTGTCGCCCAGTCGACGCTGCTGCTCGACAGAGGCGGGCTCGGTGTCGCCCTGGGTGACGATGAGACGTCGCAGCGCATTGCGGTGCTCGCCAGGCACTTCATCCCAGACCGGTTTGCCAAGCTCATCGCCGAAGCCAATGGTCTTGCCCTCGGTTTTTGGCTCTAAGAAGATTCCCCAACGGTAGTCGGGCATCTTGACGTGATCAAAGTTGGCCCAGCCGCCGCTTTCCACCGAGATGGCAGTCCGCAAGTAGACGTTGTCGGCTTGGTGACCAAGGGGGCCCATCTCCTTCCACCAATTGATGTAGTTGGGCTGCCACTTTTCGAGAGCGCGCTGCAGGCGCTTGTCGGTGCTGAGGCCAACGTTGTTTGGGATTTTTTCGTCGAGTTCTGACATGTGATTCTCCGGTTGGGCTGAAGTGCTAGCGGTCGAAGGTCGAAGCCTTAGGTGCGCTTGTAGTCGAAGTGAGCACGCTCGGGTTGGCCGTAAAGGGTGAGAGCACCCTGGGCGCCCGTGGCGTTGGGACGGGTGAAGATCCAGTTTTGCCAGGCGGAGAGCCGAGCAAAGATCTTGGTCTCCATGGTCTCTGGTCCAGGAAAGCGCAACGAGGCCTCCATGCCCGTAAGCGCATCGGGCGAGAGCGAGGCGCGCTCCTCGATGGCAATACGCAGCTCGTCTTCGAAATCGATCTCGTCGGCGACGATGGTAGGCAGGCCAAAGGAATCGGCCTCGACCGAAGGAATCATGCCCTCGCGGCCCCGCGACAGCGCCTTGTCGATCATCTCTGGGGTGTGGAAGAAGTGCAGCTGCATGCGGCTTAGGCCATTGGAGCTCAGGTACGCGCCCGCATTGGCCTCCGAAGTCCACAGGCCGACTTCTTCGTCGTCATCCTCGAGCATGTAGAAGCGATCGGCGCCGAGCGCCAACTCGAGGAGGATGCCCGCGAAGCAGGAGTCCTGCTCGGCAACCGCAAAGAAGCTGCGTGCGGTCAGGTCGTAGCAACGCAGGACACGGGCCTGCAGGAGTTTCACCTCGCGCAAAAAGCCGTTGTCCTGGTTGGCGAGCAAGGCCTTGTCTGCAGCGAGCACATGCTCCGCCTTGCCAGTCGTGCGCACGGTGATCATGCCAATCTCTGGCTCGTTAAAGCGCAGCTGCAAGAGCGCATCGTGAAGCTCGCGGAAGCAGCGCAAGGACCACAGATCGCTGCCCTGCGCGACCATCGCTTTGGCGTCGCTCGGTGGTGCTTCGCTCGGTGCGGAAACGGTGAGCACGCCGGTGCGAGCCGCCCGATCGACCTCGAGAGTGACGTACTTATAACGGTAGGCGTTGTCTTCGAAGCTCGGCTTGAGCGGGGCGAGAGTGACGGCGGGACCGCGCACGACGTCGGCGACCTGCGCTGCTAGAGCATCGGCGCGCTCTTTGACGCCCTCTTGAAACTTGCTCTTGGGATAGATGGCATCGACAAGGCCCCACTCGATGGAGCGCTTGCCGCGCATGCCTTCGGCAAGGGTGCAAAAGACGTCGGCGCGATCGCGACGCACGTTGCGCTTGTCGACCAGACGGGTGAGACCACCGGTGCCTGGCAACACAGCCAGCAGGGGCGTCTCGGGAAAGGACACCGTCGACGAACCGTCGTCGACAAGCACGATGTCGTCGCAGGCAAGCGCCAACTCGTAACCGCCACCGGCCGTCGCGCCGTTGCATGCGGCCAGGAATCGAAGGCCACTATTTCTGGAAGCATCCTCGATGAAGAGGCGCGTCTCGTTGGTGTACTTGCAGAAGTTGACCTTGAAGCTGTGCGTCGACATGCCAAGCATGTAGATATTGGCGCCGGAGCAGAAGCAGCGATCGGTCTCGGATGTAATCGTGACGACGCGAACCTCGGGATGCTCGAAGCGGATGCGCTGGGTGGCGTCGGCAAGCTCGATATCGACACTCAGGTCGTAGGAGTTGAGCTTGAGCTCGTAGCCAGGCTTCATGGGATGCTCGGGATCGACCTGCATCACCAGGCGGGCGCGGTCGCCGTCCACGGCAAGCTTCCAGTGCTTGTAGCGGTCGGGGTGGGTCTCAAATCGGACAGGATCCATGCCTCTTGGTACTAGGAAGAGACCCTCGACGCAAGCACTTTAGTGCTAGACAATTGCGCGGACACAGCACTATAGTGCCGCCATGCGACACCAGGCGATGCTGCAGACCGTGGGTGCCCGGGTGCGAGCGCTGCGCGAGTCTCGGCACTGGTCGAGACGTGAATTGTCCACAATTTCAGGTGTTTCGGAGCGTTTCCTGGCACAACTGGAGGCCGGACAGGGCAACATTTCCCTGGCCCGATTGGCCGATGTTGCCGATGCGCTCAGCACCGATCCGGCTGCGCTCCTGGCCGGCGCCTCGGCGGGCGGACAGCGCGAGTTCATCGCCCTGCTCGGCGTCCGCGGAGCCGGTAAGTCGACGGTCGGACAACAGCTGGCCGAGCGCCGCGGGGTCGACTTCGTCGAGATCGACGGGCTCATCGAGGAAGCGGCCGGCATCAATCTCACCCAGATCTTCGAGGTGCACGGCGAAGGCTACTATCGGCGCCTCGAGCGCGAAGTCTTGGCTCGCCTCCTGGCTGACAACCGGCCTGCCGTCATCGCCACCGGCGGCTCCATCGTCAATCACCGAGAGAACTACGCTCTGCTCAAGGGCGCCGCTTGCACGGTGTGGCTCAAGGCTCGCCCGCAAGATCACTGGAACCGCGTCATCGAGCAAGGCGACGAGCGGCCCATGGCAGAAAATCCGCACGCCTTCTCGGAGCTGCGAGCCTTGTTGACGGCACGCGAGTCTCTCTACGCCTCTTCCAACTTCGTGGTCGATACCAGCGGCATGTCAGTGGCCGAGGTGGTCGACAGTGTCGCCAGCGCCGTCGACTCGACACGCCGGCCAGGCGCACTGCTTCCCTAGAGCGGCTCGACCGATGGCGTCAACACGGGTGTTGTCGCGCGAGCCGGTCGAAGGCGCAGCGAGTCTTCTGGACCGGGCGCAGTGCCGGGCGCAGTGTCGGGCGCAGTGTCGGGCGCAGTGCCGGGCCCAGTGCCGCCAAGTGAAGGCAGTGGACCGCCGCCTTTGTCGAACCAACCGAGGTGCAAGGCCAGCAGCCCGGCTGCAACGACGCCGACGATGAGTCCCGCCAAGAGGCCCAGGATCCTGCTCAGGCGCGAGTTAGCGGGCCGCGAGTTGCTCGGCCCTATGGCTGTTGGTAGCAGGTGCCCATGCATCTGCAGCTCCGCGCCTTCACTGCCGTCCCGCCCCGATCCTTGCAGTGCGCTCAGGTCTGCGTGCGAACCTCGTGCCGCCCGCAAGAGCGCCGGTGGCAGTGCGCCCGTCGCCAGCGTCGTGCTCATCGTGTGCAAGCGCGGCTTCTTCATGAACATGCCGAGGGCGTGATCGCTCGCCATCAGCGGTGGCGCGCCGGCCGCCAACTTGACTGCCACCTGGGCGCGCATATACGCGGCCAGCCCGCCGCTCGAGATCGCCATGCCTCGCGCACGCGCAAACGCCTCGAGATCGAGAAGCATCTCTGCGGCCGTGCTGTAGCGCCGCATTGCATCCGCTTCGGTCGCACGCAGGATGATGCGCTCGAGCTCTAGGGGCAGGTCGGCAGGGAAGCTCGTGCCGTGACCGTGCGCTCCCTCTCTCTTGGCCCCGAGAAACTGCTCTTGCCCGCCAACCATCTCCCATAGGATGGCACCTAGCGAAAAGATGTCGCTGCGCGCGCTTAACCCCTCGCCTCGGTGTTTTTCTGGAGATTCGTAGAGCCGGGCGCTGACTTCTTCGCCTTGGGCGACCCAGCCTGCGGGCGCTCGGGCCACGGCGAATCCGAGAAGCTTGACCGCGCCGTCGTGGCCAATCATGACTTTGGCGGGGGTGAGGGCACCATGTACGAGGGGCGCCGCGCGGCCAGCCTCATCATGCAGGTCGTGGGCGTGATCGAGGCCCGCCGCAGCGGCAATGGCGATGCCGAGCACGTGTTCGAGCGGCAAGCCGGCGCCAGTTTGTATCCCGCCAGGTTGTATCCCGCCAGGTTGTATCCCGCCAGGTTGTATCCCGCCAGGTTGTATCCCAAGGTGTGTCCCAGAATGTGCGCAATGGCCGAGCAGACTGTCGAGGTCTTCGCCGTGCACGTACTCCATCGAGAAGAAGGGAATCCCGGCCTGGGCGTCGACCTCATACACACGGGCGACGTTGGCATGATGCAGTCGCTTGGCGATGCGGGCACGCTCGATGAAGGCCTGCACCAGCACCGGGTAGCTGAGGTATTGCGGCAGCATTTGTCGGATGACCACATCCATGCCGAGACCGCTCTCGCCTCGAAGCCCGGCTAAGAATACTTCCGACATGCCGGTCACACCCAGCCGGCGGCGAATCTGATAGCGGCCCATGTCCACGCCCGATCTGGCGCTCGTCATGGCAACAGAGCGTGGATCCTCTTCCCGCATCGCGGGCGATGGTAGGGCGGCGCGTGCACCCCTGCAACCGAAGAACGCATAGCTACAGGTGCGTGTGCATCGCACTTGGTGTGCGCAACGCGGAGAGCTCGAGGGCGCGCGTGCTAGTGCGCGGCGAGCAGCGCGTCAAGTGCGGCTTCATCGAGCACCTTGACCTGATTTTTTTCTGCAGCGGCAAGCTTGGTCTTGCCGGTGTTGTCGCCAGCAACCAGGTAGGTCGTGGTTTTGGAGACAGAACCTGTAACCTTGCCTCCAGCTTTTTCAATGCGCCTTTTGATTTCGTCTCGCGGTGCACTCAAGGTACCGGTGATTACGAAAATCTGGCCGGAAAGACCACCAGTGACGGTTTCCGCCACTTCTTCGGTGGGATTGAGGCCGCGTTCCAAGAGGCTTTCGATGACTGCTCGATTGGTCGGATTGATCAGAAATTCGTAGAGCGATCGAGCGATCACCTCGCCGATGCCATCGACGCCGCACAAGCTGTCCACGAAGGTCTCGCCCTCGTCCTGCACATCGGCGAGCTCTAGCAGTGCGCCCATATGAGTGTACTTCTGAGCGATGGACTTGGCGGCGGTGTTGCCTACGTGG